>NZ_JBSFUB010000025.1:0-76836 GCF_053591575.1 Streptomyces altiplanensis
AGGGGTGCGAGGACGTCCTGCCGTTCGCGACCTCCGCCGTGCGCGAGGCGACCAACGCCGACGAGGTCCTGGGCCGGGTCAAGGCCGAGACCGGGCCTCGGAGCGGCCCGGCGGCTCAGGCCTTCTCGGCTTCCAGCGCCTCGGCCATCTCGGTCAGCCGCTCCTGCGACGCCGTCCCCGTGACCACCGTCGTCACGCCCTTCTCCTCGCGCACCAGCGCGTCGTACTTCGGGCCCTCCCAGCGCTGCCAGCCCTCCCCGCCGACCCGCAGGGTCTTCCCGGTCCTCGTCGCCTGCCGGCTGACCTCGCGGACGAACTTCTCCGCGGGCCCGGACGACTGCTCGACCGCGACGTACTCCCGCTCGGGGTCGAGGAAGCCCAGGTGCCAGGCGTCGCCGGCCTGCCGGTCGTACGAGACGGACGTCGGCTTCCAGGTCTCCGGGAGCCCCACCGGGGCCGCCACCGGATACGGCGCGGCCCGCCGCGCCGTGACGAGCTCGACCCGGTAGTCGACCGGCTTCAGCGGGTCCGCCGAGTCGTCGTGCGGGATGAACATGTACATGCTCGCGGCGGCGATGCCGATCACCGACATCGACAGCACCATGCCCCGGACCGTCTGCTTGCCTTTCATACCTGCCACTCCCCCATCGTCCCCCATGCCCGGACGCCGCCCGCGCGGGGGGCGGCTCATCCCGGTATGCCGCTCATACGTGCCCCCCTCTGCTCATTTTGTCGACGTACCGATAGAGTCGGCGACACCCTCTTTATCCGGCCGTCGCCGTACAGAAAGGTGCGCTCCGATGACCGAGCACCATCTTCCGTCTCAGCTCGAGGTCTCGCCCGAGGCCCCCGACCGCAACCTGGCCCTGGAGCTCGTCCGGGTCACCGAGGCCGCTGCCATGGCCGCCGGGCGGTGGGTCGGCCGCGGTGACAAGATCGGCGCGGACGGCGCAGCGGTGAAGGCCATGCGGACCCTCGTCTCGACCGTCTCGATGAACGGCATCGTCGTCATCGGCGAGGGCGAGAAGGACGAAGCCCCGATGCTGTTCAACGGGGAACGCGTCGGCGACGGCACCGGCGCCGAGGTCGACATCGCCGTCGACCCGATCGACGGCACCACGCTCAACGCCAAGGGCATGCCGAACGCCATCGCCGTGCTCGCGGCGGCCGACCGCGGCACCATGTTCGACCCGTCCGCGGTCTTCTACATGGAGAAGCTGGTCACCGGCCCCGAGGCCGCCGACTTCGTCGACATCAACGCCCCCGTCTCGGTCAACATCCGCCGGGTCGCGAAGGCCAAGCACTCGACCCCCGAAGACGTCACCGTGATGATCCTCGACCGCCCCCGCCACGAGGGCATCGTCAAGGAGATCCGCGAGACGGGCGCGCGGATCAAGTTCATCTCGGACGGCGACGTCGCGGGCTCGGTCATGGCGGTGCGCGAAGGCACCGGCGTCGACCTGCTCATGGGCATCGGCGGTACGCCCGAGGGCATCATCTCGGCCTGCGCGATCAAGTGCCTCGGCGGCACCATCCAGGGCAAGCTGTGGCCCAAGGACGAGGCCGAGCGCCAGAAGGCCATCGACGCGGGACACGACCTCGACCGCGTACTGCACACGAACGACCTGGTCAGTGGCGAGAACGTGTTCTTCGTCGCCACCGGCATCACCGACGGCGAGCTGCTGCGCGGCGTCCGCTACCGCGCCGAGACCGCCACCACCCAGTCCCTGGTGATGCGCTCCAAGTCGGGCACGATCCGCCAGATCGACTCGACGCACCGCCTTTCGAAGCTGCGCGCCTACAGCGCCATCGACTTCGACCGCGCGAAGTAGGGGCCCCGGCCGCGTGACGGCGCCCCCCGCTCGTCCGGGGGCGCCGTTTTCGCCGACGCCGTTCTGGCTCTCGTCCTGGGGCTCCTGGGGCGTGGGCAGGTCCTCCCTCCCTCCCTCCCTCCCGACGACCCGGTCCCTGGCCTCCTGGAAGACGGCGTGCAGCCCGAGCGTCTCCGGCCCGTCCGGAACACCTTTGCGCAGTACGTCGACGAGCTCCCCGGTGAAGACGTTGCAGTCGTCCGGGTCCGGCGCGTGGGACGGGCGGTCGCGCGTGGCGGAGGTCATCACGTACGAGCCCTTGATGTTCCGCAGGGTCTTGACCGCCGCCCGCACCCCGAGGTCCGCGGCCCCGGCCGTGGCCCCGGCCGTGGCCGGTGACATCTGGAGCACCTTGCCGCTGAAGCAGCAGTCGAGGATCAGCACCCGGCGCATCGCGGCGCCGTTTGCCGCCGGGGTACTTGTCGACCCCGATCAGCACGCACGCGGAGCGGTCCGGGTCGACCCGCTGTGCCCCGTCCTCCGGCGGCAGCTGGGCCACCGCGGCGGCCATGGACACCGGCGCGGCCACGGCCTCCGCGCCGAACCCCGTCCGGCCCTGCGCCGCGGTGTCCCGCGCGACCTTGCCGATGCGCGCGTGGCCGCGCAGCGACAGGTGGTCGAAAAGCCACTTGTGGAGGGACCGCAGATCCGCGTCACGATCCGGGTCCGCGGCCATCTCGAACCTGACTTCCGTGCCGTGCCTGCGGTCCATGCGACTTCCCGTACACCGCGGTCCGCCTCAGGCGGCGCGGGTCAGCCCGCGGCGGCGATCCGGTTTCCGGACGAGGCGGCCTTCAGCTCCATCTCGCGCCGCCTGCGCCTGGCCAGCACCACCCGGCGCTCGGCCGCCGTCAGGCCGCCCCAGACGCCGTACGGCTCGGGCTGGAGCAGTGCGTGCTCCCGGCACTCGATCATCACGGGGCACCGTGCGCAGACCCCCTTCGCGGCTTCCTCCCGGGCCAGCCTCGCGGCCGTCGGCTCCTTCGAAGGGGCAAAGAACAGCCCGGCCTCGTCCCGGCGGCACACCGCCTCCGTGTGCCATGGGCCGGCCTGGTCCCGGGCCGGCGCACGCTGCGACGGAACGGCGGCGACCTGCAGGGACTGATGCGGCGGATGCAGCACGGTCTACTCCTGACGACGTCTTCGGGAGCGAGCAGCGATGCAGCATTCCCTACCCGCTGTGCGCGCGCCTATGCACAGGGTTTCGAAGCGCGTCAGTGCCCGAGGTGTTTGCGCATGCGACCGTGCAGGTCCGCGATGCGCTTTCCGCGCTTGGGCTTCGCCTCGATGTGGCCGAAGACCGAGTAGCCGTTGACCACCACGACCGGCGCCTCGGGATTGCGGGCTTCGAGGGTGTCGACCTCGAAGTTGCCGAAGATCCCGGTGCCGCCGCCGCGCAGCGTGATGTTCTCGGGGACGCGGACTTCGACGTGGCCGAAGATCGAGGTCGCGTTGATCACCGTCAGCCGCTGCCCGAAGAGCGCCTCGGTGAGGTCGATCTCCACGCTGCCGAAGAGCGCGAAGGCGTTGGTCCTGCGGCCGATCCGCCACCGCCCCTTGCGCGTCGAGCCGCTGAAGACCGCCACCAGGTTCTCCGCCGGGGACGGGGCCGAAGGGTCGTCCGGGCCGTACGCCGCCGCGCCCTGCTCGCCACGGGCGCCGCCGGGGACGGGCAGGTCCTGGACCAGCGGCTCCAGTTCGGCGACGGTCTTGGCGCGGTAGACCGCGTCGATGCGGTCGGAGTGCTCCTCGGCGGTCAGCCTGCCCTCGGCCATGGCCTCGCGCAGGATGTCCGCGATCCGGTCACGGTCCGCGTCGGACGCGCGGAGGGCGGGCTCACGGGGGGTGGGCGCTGGATGGTTCTTGTCGAGGTCCACCGTCCCAGCGTACCCAAACGCGATAGATCGCGACTAGTACGGAGAGCCGCCAACTGAGCCTTACCTCACAGACCCCGCCCCCCACCGGAGTCTTACGCTGGTGGACGCGCTGCGCCAACGGAGGCCAGTTGCCGTCTGCCGAGTGAGGAATGGCCGTAATGCCAGAGTTTGCGTACTCCGATCTGCTCCCCCTGGGAGAGGACACCACGCCGTATCGCCTGGTGACCGCCGAGGGTGTCTCCACCTTCGAGGCCGACGGCCGTACGTTCCTCAAGGTCGCACCCGAGGCGCTGCGCACCCTCGCCGCCGAGGCGATGCACGACATCTCGCACTACCTGCGGCCCGCGCACCTCGCCCAGCTGCGCCGGATCGTCGACGACCCGGAGGCGTCCTCGAACGACAAGTTCGTGGCCCTGGACCTGCTGAAGAACGCGAACATCGCGGCGGCGGGCGTCCTGCCGATGTGCCAGGACACCGGCACGGCGATCGTCATGGGCAAGCGCGGCCAGAACGTCCTGACCGAGGGCGGTGACGAGGAGGCCCTCTCGCACGGCATCTTCGACGCGTACACCAAGCTCAACCTGCGCTACTCGCAGATGGCCCCGCTGAACATGTGGGAGGAGAAGAACACCGGCTCGAACCTGCCCGCGCAGATCGAGCTGTACGCGACCGACGGCGGCGCGTACAAGTTCCTCTTCATGGCGAAGGGCGGCGGCTCCGCCAACAAGTCCTTCCTCTACCAGGAGACGAAGGCGGTCCTCAACGAGACCTCCATGATGAAGTTCCTGGAGGAGAAGATCCGCTCGCTGGGCACGGCCGCCTGCCCGCCGTACCACCTGGCGATCGTCGTCGGCGGCACGTCGGCCGAGTTCGCGCTCAAGACCGCGAAGTACGCCTCCGCGCACTACCTGGACGAGCTGCCCTCCGAGGGCTCGCCGACCGGCCACGGCTTCCGCGACAAGGAGCTGGAGGAGAAGGTCTTCGAGCTGACGCAGAAGATCGGCATCGGCGCGCAGTTCGGCGGCAAGTACTTCTGCCACGACGTGCGCGTGGTGCGGCTGCCGCGCCACGGCGCCTCGCTGCCCGTCGCGATCGCCGTGTCCTGCTCGGCGGACCGCCAGGCGGTCGCGAAGATCACGGCCGAGGGCGTCTTCCTGGAGCAGCTGGAGAAGGACCCGGCGCGGTTCCTTCCGGACACGACGGACGAGCAGCTGGACGAGGCCGGTGACGTCGTCAGGATCGACCTCAACCGGCCGATGGACGAGATCCTCGCCGAGCTCACCAAGTACCCCGTCAAGACGCGGCTCTCGCTGACCGGCCCGCTCGTCGTCGCCCGCGACATCGCGCACGCCAAGATCAAGGAGCGGCTGGACGCGGGCGAGGAGATGCCGCAGTACCTGAAGGACCACCCGGTGTACTACGCCGGTCCCGCCAAGACCCCCGAGGGGTACGCGTCCGGTTCCTTCGGTCCGACGACGGCCGGCCGGATGGACTCCTACGTCGAGCAGTTCCAGGCGGCGGGCGGCTCGAAGGTCATGCTCGCCAAGGGCAACCGGAGCAAGCAGGTCACGGACGCCTGCGGCGCGCACGGCGGCTTCTACCTCGGGTCGATCGGCGGGCCGGCCGCCCGGCTCGCGCAGGACTGCATCAAGAAGGTCGAGGTCGTCGAGTACGAGGAGCTCGGCATGGAGGCGGTCTGGCGGATCGAGGTGGAGGACTTCCCGGCGTTCATCGTGGTGGACGACAAGGGCAACGACTTCTTCACCGAGCCCGCCCCGGCCCCGACGTTCACCTCGATCCCGGTACGGGGTCCCGGCCTGGCCTAGGTGTCGCCGCCTGCGGACGTCGCCCCCGGTCGCCGGACGGGCCGGGAGAACAAGCCCGTCCGGCGACCGGGGTCCGGACCCGGGATCCGGGATCCCGGACCCCGGGCCCTGGACCCGGGATCCCGGACCCGGGGCAGTCCCCGGTTACGCGAAGCGCTGGTTCGCCGCACCCGTGCAGGGCTGGAGCCGCAGCGGGTCCTTCGCCGCCGCGAGCGTCACGCACAGGCCCGTCGACGCCGCCGGGCGGATCGTGGAGCCGTCACGCACGAACTGCTGGTTCGCCGCGCCCGAGCAGTCCCAGAGGACCAGGCCCGTGCCCGCCTCGTACTTCGCTCCCGGCACGTCGAGGCACCGGTCGTGGCTCAGTTCCGTGCGGAGCGACTTCCGGTCGGTGTCGTACCACCAGCCCTGGTTCCGGCCGCCGTGGCAGTCCCAGCCGCCGACCGCCGTCCCCTTGCGCGTCGTCGATCCGGGTATGTCGGCGCAGGTGCCCGTCCCCGCGTTCCTCAGCGGCTCGTACGCGTCGTCCCACGCCCCCGCGAAGAGCACCGGCTTTCCCGTGCTCGCCGGGTCCGCGCAGCTCGCCTCGCGCAGCCCGGAGCCGTACATCTGGGTGAGGCAGGACGCGAAGGCCTCGTGGCCGCGGATGTTCGGGTGGAAGGACTGGCGGACCGAGTTCTCGTCCGGGAGGCCCGGCTTGGACAGGTCGATGTAGAGACCGCGCGCCCAGGGGTCCTCCATGCACACCTCGTGGCCGTGGAAGAGGCGGGAGTTGTCGAGGTAGACGGAGCCGGTACTGGCCGCCGCCCTGCGCATGCCGCGCTCGAAGGCCGGCACCGCGCTGTTGCGGCCCCAGGCCGCGTCCGAGTCGTACCCCGCGCAGCCTCCGGGGATCTTGCCGGGGAAGTTCGGGTTGTCCTTGATGTCGGGGCCGATGGGGCTGGGGTAGCCCATCACGACCATCTTGTAGTCGCCGTCGGCGTACCCGGCGTCGCGCATGACGCTGCGCAGGTCCCGGACCGTCTGCTCCACCTTGGGGACGAGGCCGTCGACGCGCGCCTGCCAGCCCGGGGCGTACTTGGGTTCGCATGGGCCCTGGAGGGTCAGCCAGCGCGTGACGCAGTCCGTCATCACCGGGCCGAACTGGAGGTCGTCGTTGGCGCCGGCGACCAGCAGGACCATCTTGATGCGGGTGTTGCGGGCCTTGACGGCCAGGTTGTCGCTCTGGACCAGCTCGTCGGCGTACTGCTTGGTCCCGCCGATCCTGATGTTGCCGGTGTGCGCGCCCGAGCAGGAGACGTTGTACGTGACGTCGGCCGGGATGCCGGTGCGGTGGATCGCGGCGTCCGGCGAGCGGTGGCACCAGTTGCCGGGGCGGTTGGTGCCGGGTTCGTACGTGCCGACGCCCTCGCCGGATATCTCGCTGTCGCCCAGGGAGATCAGCCCGGTCTTGCGCCGGTCCATGGGCCGCTCGGCCGGGTCGCCGTAGAGCTTGGTGGCCTCGGCCGCGCGGACGGCCTCCAGTTCGGCCGGAAGAGGGGTGGACGCCGATGACATCCTGTCGGCGGCGGTGGCGGGGGTTGTTGCCGCAAGGCCGCCGACGGCCGCCGCGAGTGCGGCGGCCGCGGCGACCGTGGAGCGAAGGGCCGTAGTGCGAAGGGCCGTAGTGCGAAGTCTGAGCCGTGTGCGCTGCATTGCGCCTCCCCGGTTTGTTGTTACCCCCGGTATTTACTGGCGGGTAGGCGACTTGGGAATACGCAGAACAAGACACGTGCTCAACTTTTCCGAACTTTCCACAGGAGGTACGCGACCATGACGACCGACGACCACCAGGACGGCTACCGCGTCGAGCACGACTCGATGGGTGAGGTGCGCGTGCCGGCGCACGCCAAGTGGCGGGCCCAGACCCAGCGGGCCGTGGAGAACTTCCCCGTCTCCGGGCAGCGCCTGGAGCGCGCCCACATCGAGGCCCTGGCCCGCATCAAGGCGGCCGCCGCCCAGGTCAACGCCGAACTCGGCGTACTCGACAAGGACATCGCGCGGGCGGTCCGGGAGGCGGCCGGGGAGGTGGCCCAGGGGCACTGGGACGAGCACTTCCCGGTGGACGTCTTCCAGACCGGTTCCGGCACGTCCTCCAACATGAACATGAACGAGGTCGTCGCCACGCTCGCCACCGAGCGCCTCGGCAGCCCCGTCCACCCCAACGACCACGTGAATGCCTCGCAGTCGTCCAACGACGTGTTCCCCTCGTCCATCCACATCGCGGCGACCGCCGCCGTGACGGGTGATCTGATCCCGGCCCTCGACCACCTCGCGGCCTCCCTGGAGCGCAAGGCGGCCCAGTTCGCGGACGTCGTCAAGTCCGGCCGTACGCACCTGATGGACGCCACGCCCGTCACCCTCGGCCAGGAGTTCGGCGGCTACGCGGCGGCCGTCAGGTACGGCGTCGAGCGGCTGCGGGCCTCCCTGCCCCGCCTGGCCGAACTCCCCCTCGGGGGAACGGCGGTGGGCACCGGCATCAACACCCCGCCCGGCTTCTCCGCCGCCGTCATCGCCGAGATCTCCCGCGCCACCGGTCTGCCGCTCACCGAGGCCCGCGACCACTTCGAGGCACAGGGCGCGCGGGACGGACTCGTCGAGACGTCCGGCCAGCTCCGTACGGTCGCGGTCTCCCTCACCAAGATCTGCAACGACCTGCGCTGGATGGCCTCGGGACCGCGCACCGGATTGGCCGAGATCAGCCTTCCGGACCTCCAGCCGGGCTCCTCGATCATGCCCGGCAAGGTCAATCCGGTCATTCCCGAGGCCGTTCTGATGGTCGCGGCCCAGGTGACGGGCAACGACGCGACGGTCGCGGCGGCCGGTGCCGCGGGCAACTTCGAGCTCAACGTCATGCTTCCGGTGATGGGGAAGAACCTCCTGGAGTCGGTGCGGCTGCTCGCCAACGCGTCCCGGCTGCTGGCCGACCGCACGGTCGACGGCATCACGGCCAACACCGAACGGGCCCGCACGTACGCGGAGTCGTCGCCGTCCGTCGTCACCCCGCTCAACAAGTACATCGGCTACGAAGAGGCCGCGAAGGTCGCCAAGAAGTCCCTCGCCGAGGAGAAGACCATCCGCGAAGTCGTCCTGGAGTCCGGGTACGTCGAGCGGGGCGACCTCACCGTGGCCCAGCTCGACGAGGCACTGGACGTACTGCGCATGACGCATCCGTGACGTACCTCTGACACACCTCCGACGCAGCCGTGACCTCGGTCGCAGCGCCCCGCCACCCGTACTCCTAAGATCTGCTCATGACAGATACGGCGACTGAGGCAGGCGGGGCGCGCTGGGCGCCGGGGGACCACATCCTCTGGCGTTACCGCGGCAACGCCTCCGACAGGATCCACATCTGCCGCCCCGTCACGGTCGTCCGCGACACCGACGAACTCCTCGCGGTGTGGATGGCGCCGGGCACCCCGTGCGTGCGGCCGGTGCTGGCGGACGGCACGCCCGTGCACGAGGAGCCGCTCGCCACCCGCTACACGGCGCCGCGCACCACGACCACCTCGCGGTGGCGGGGCACCGGCGTGCTGAAGCTGGCGCGGCCCGGCGAGCCCTGGTCGGTGTGGCTGTTCTGGGACCAGGGCTGGCGGTTCAAGAACTGGTACGTGAACCTGGAGGAGCCACGCACCCGCTGGGCGGGCGGGGTCGACTCCGAGGACCACTTCCTCGACATCTCCGTGCACCCGGACCGCGCCTGGTACTGGCTCGACGAGGACGAGTTCGCGCAGGCCCGCCGGGTGGGGCTGCTGAGCGCCGCCCAGGCGCGGCGGGTCCGGGAAGCGGGGTGGGCCGCGGTCGACGTGATCAGCGCGTGGGGGACCCCGTTCCGCGACGGCTGGGAGCACTGGCGGCCCGATCCGAGGTGGGCCGTTCCCCGATTGCCCGATGACTGGGACCGCACTCCTGTTCACATGGCACCGTGAGACCCTTGATACGCCCCCATGGGTCAAACGTAGGATCGTCTTCCGCAACACCGAGCGCACTGGACGCACCGGGCCCGTCGGCAACTGGCGGCCCCCGAAAAGGAACTGATCGTATGTCACCACAGGGGGGTGGAGCCGTGCCCGCGAGCAAGTCCGCGGAGTTCCGGGACCGCCACCCTGTCGAGGCCGCCCGCGGAGCGGGTATACCGCCCCACAGAGCGATTGCCTCGCACAAGCTCCCCGGACGGACGGAACCCCACGCGTGACGGAGCACCAGTCCACCTCGCACGAAGGCCGGCAGCCTCTGGTCGCCCGGCCGCACGAGCGCGCCCGGCCACGGCAGGAGGAGGTGTCCGCGATGGTGCCGAGTCCTGCGACGGCTCCCACGCCGGCCGCCGACGGATCCCCGGAGCCCGCCGGGGCGACCAGGGGAGAGGGAGACCGGCTGCGGTTCGTGGGGGCGGCGACGCGGCGGATCGCGCGCGGCATCGACCTCGACGAGATCGTGCTCGGTCTGTGCCGGGCGTCCGTGCCGACCTTCACCGACGCGATCCTCGTGTACCTGCGCGACCCGCTCCCGGTCGGCGACGAGCGTCCCGCCGTGCCGTTCATGCTGCGCCTGCGCCGTACCGACCGGCTGCGTTTAACCGACGACGGAGCCGAGGAGTTCGACCTCCAGGTCGAGCCGATGCCCGCGCCGCAGCTGTGCGAAGTGCGCAGCGGCGGGGCCCTCGCCGAGGTGCTCAGGGGCGTACGCCCGGTGTTCGGCGACTCCGCGTCCGCCCGGGCGGCCCTGCCCGAGCTGCTCGGGGACTCCATGGGACTGCCGGGCGGACGCCGTGCGATCCTCGCGCCGCTGCGCGGCCGGCGCCGGGTGATCGGCGCCGCCGTGTTCCTGCGCCGCCCGGAGCGGCCCGCCTTCGAGGCGAACGACCTGCTGGTCGCCGCCCAGCTGGCGACGCACACGGCGCTCGGCATCGACAAGGCAGTGCTGTACGGGCGCGAGGCGTACATCGCCGACGAGCTCCAGCGCACCATGCTGCCCGACTCGCTCCCGCAGCCGACCGGCGTCAAGCTGGCCTCGCGCTACCTGCCGGCCGCCGAGACGGCCCGCGTCGGCGGCGACTGGTACGACGCGATCCCGCTGCCGGGCAGCCGCGTCGCGCTCGTCGTGGGCGACGTCATGGGGCACTCCATGACGTCCGCCGCGATCATGGGCCAGCTGCGGACGACGGCACAGACCCTCGCCGGTCTCGACCTGCCGCCGCAGGAGGTCCTGCACCACCTCGACGAGCAGGCGCAGCGGCTGGGCTCGGACCGCATGGCGACCTGCCTGTACGCCGTGTACGACCCGGTCTCGCACCGGATCACCATCGCCAACGCGGGGCACCCGCCGCCCGTACTGCTGCACCTGGGCGGCCGGGCCGAGGTGCTGCGGGTGCCGCCGGGCGCCCCCATCGGCGTCGGCGGGGTCGACTTCGAGGCCGTCGAGCTGGACGCCCCGGCGGGCGCCACGCTGCTGCTGTACACCGACGGCCTGGTCGAGTCGCGGCTGCGGGACGTGTGGACGGGCATCGAGCAGCTGCGGGAGAGGCTCGCCGCCACCGCGCAGCTGACGGGTCCCGACCACTCCCCGCCGCTGGAAGCGCTGTGCGACGACGTACTCGACATGCTCGGGCCCGGCGACCGCGACGACGACATCGCGCTGCTCGCCGCCCGTTTCGACGGGATCGCGCCGAGCGATGTCGCGTACTGGTTCCTGGAGCCGGAGGAGCAGGCGCCCGGCCGGGCCCGCAGACTGGCGCGGCGCGCACTGGTCCGCTGGGGCCTGGAGGAGCTGAGCGACTCGGTGGAGCTGCTGGTCAGCGAGGTGGTGACGAACGCGGTGCGGTACGCCGAGCGGCCCGTGACGCTGCGGTTGCTGCGTACGGACGTACTGCGCTGCGAGGTCGGCGACGACTCGCCGCAGCTGCCGAGGCAGCGGCGGGCGCGGGAGACGGACGAGGGCGGGCGCGGGCTCTTCCTGGTGAACCGGCTGGCGAGGCGGTGGGGCGCGACGCGGCTGTCGTCCGGCAAGGTCGTCTGGTTCGAGCTGGCCACCCGCCCGTAACCGCTGTGCGTACGGCTGCGGCGGACACCCCGGGGTGCCCGCCGCAGCCGTGTGCGGCGCTGTCCGCCGGGGTGTCCGTCAGGGGCGCGGCGGCCGGGCGTCGTCGCGGCCGCCGATGTCCGTGCCGCCCTCGGTGATGCCGCCGCCGGTGTCCCCGCCGCCGGTGTCACCACCCGTGTCGCCGCCACCGGTGTCGCCGCCGTCCGTAGCGCCGCCGGTGTCGCCGCCACCGGTGTCGCCGCCGTCCGTGGCGCCGCCGTCGTCCGCGCCGCCGTCGGTGCTCCCGGTGTCACCGCCGCCGGTGGCGGGCGGGGTGACCGTCCCGGTCGGGTCCGGGGACTCGCTCGTCGGCGTACGGCTCGGGGGCGTGCTGGACGGCGTATCGGCCGGAGGCGTGGTCGGGGTCGCCGGGGGCGTGGTCGGCGTACGGGTCGGTTCGGGGGTGTCGGCCGGCGGGGGCGAGTAGGTGTCGTCCGGGTCGATCTCCAGGTCGAAGTCGGCGTCGGAGCCGCCGCCCAGGGCGCCGCGGGTGTAGTCCGCCCAGATCTTGGCGGGGAAACCGCCACCACTGGCGCGGCCGGCGTTGGCCGTACCGGTCAGGGAGACCTGCCCGCCGCCCGGCTTCGTGGACTCGCCGAAGATGGCCACGGCGGTGGAGAGTTCGGGGGTGTAGCCGACGAACCAGGCGGACCGGTTCTTCTCCGACGTGCCGGTCTTGCCCGCCGCGTTGTAGGCCGGGCTGTAGACCTGGCGCCCCGTACCGTTCTTCACGACTCCGGTCAGCACCTTGGTCACGCTGTCCGCCGTCGACCGGTCGACGGCCTGCTCGGCGGCCGGCTCGGGGAGATCCACCCTGCCGCCCTCGCGGTCCTTGTGCTCCGCGGACTTCACGATGGTCGGCGTGACCTTCTTGCCGTGGTTGTCGAGCGTCGCGTAGACGCCCGCCATGTCCATCGTGCTGGCGCCCATCACACCGAGGGACATGGCGGGGCGCTCGTCGAAGCCGCCCTTGTCCTCCATGCCCAGGCCGAGGGCGGTCTCCTTGACGCGCGCGGGGCCGACGTCCACGGCCATCTGCGCGAAGACGGAGTTGACCGAATTGGCCATGGCCTGCTCGACGGGGATGGGGCCGAAGCTCCTGCCCAGGTCGTTCTGCGGGGCGAAGGGGGTGGGGCTGCCCTCGACGGGGCGCTTGCTGGTGCCGTCGTAGACCGTGTGGGGCGTGATCGGCTCGCCGTCCTGCGTCTTGGAGTCGTTCTCCAGGGCGGCGGCGAGGACGACGGGCTTGAAGGTCGAGGCCGGCTGGTAGTCGGAGCGGGTGGCGTTGGAGAGGTAGTGCTCAGTGGCGTCCACGCCCCCGTACATCGCGACGACCTCGCCGGTCTTCGGGTCCACTGAGGTCGCGCCGGCCTGGAGGGTCGCGTCGACCTTGTTGTTCTTGCGGTCGAGCTGGGACTCCAGCTGCTGCTCGACCGCCCGCTCCAGCGCCTTCTGGCGCTTCTCGTCGATGTTGAGCGTGATCGTCCAGCCGCCCGCGTCGAACTCGGCCTCGCTGACGCCCTGCTTCTTCAGCTCGGCCTTCGCGGCGTCGACCATGTAGCCGGTCTGGCCCTCCATGCCGGCGGCGCCCTTGGGGTTCCGCGGTATGTCGAACTCCATGGCGTCGCGCTCGGTCCGGTCGAGCGCCTTCATCTCGATCATGTTGTCGAGTACGTAGTTCCAGCGCTCCTTGACCAGTTTCCGGCCGGTGGGGCTGGCCGCCGCCCAGTCGTACTGGCTGGGAGCCTGGAGGAGCGCCGCGAGGTACGCGCCCTGTTCGACGGACAGCTTCTCGGCGTCGACGCCGTAGTACGCCTGGGCCGCGGCCTGGATGCCGTACGCGCCGCGTCCGAAGTAACTGGTGTTGAGATACCCGGCCAGGATGTACGACTTGTCCTTCTTCCGGTCCACCTTGATGGAGATCACAAGCTCCCTGAGCTTGCGGGTGACCGTCTGGTCCTGGGTCAGGTAGTAGTTCTTGACGTACTGCTGGGTGATGGTCGAGCCACCCTGCTTGCCCTTGCCCGTGACGGTGTTGAGCAGGCCGCGGGCGGTGCCCCTGAAGTCGACGCCGGAGTCCTTGTAGAAGTTCTGGTTCTCGGCGGCGACGAAGGCGGTCTGGACGTCCTTGGGGATGCGGGAGAGCGGGACTATCTCACGGTTGACCTTGCCGGTCCGGGCCATGATCTTGCCGTCGCTGTACTTGTAGACGTTGCTCTGGAGCTCGGCCTCGGCATTGGCCGCCGGCACGGGCACCCATATGTACAGCGCCACGAAGACGCCCAGCATGAGCAGGCAGAGCCCGAAGAAGGTGCCCAGCAGTTTCCTCCAGGTGAAGAAGCGGCGTATGCCTCCCTCCTTCCTCGCCCGGCGCGCACCGCGCTTCCGGTCCTGTCGCGCTTCTGCTCGGCCCATTGGTCCGTAACTCCGCTCATCGAGCCCCCGGATGTCAGCTCAGAAAACTAACACCGCCCATGCGGACAAAGGGCTGTCGATCCACTCTTTTCCGTACGTGACAATCAGCACCCGTCTCACTGGAACCGACTCATGAGGGGGCTCCAGGGTTGCGAAAACCCCCGCACGGGTTTACGGCCCCCGAAAAAGTGATATCACTTTGCTAGGCCAGCCGGACCACCGCCAGCACACGAAACCGGGGGACGACCATGTCCGTGACCAGCACGCCCGTACCGACCGACCTGCCCGAGATGCCCGCACCACGCGTCCGTGAGAGGGCCGCGCACAGCATCGGCGGCGGTCTCGCCCTGCTGCTGGGCCTGCTGGGGCTGCTCGCCGGGGCGGCCCTCGCCGTCTTCGGCGCCACCCTCACTTCGGCCGGCCCGAAGGCCGCGCTCATCGCCGCCGGCGTCCTGGTCGCCCTCGCCGCGTTCTTCGCGATGTGCGGCCTCAACATGGTCGCGCCGGGCGAGGCCCGCGTCGTCCAGCTCTTCGGGCGCTACCGCGGCACCATCCGCACCGACGGACTGCGCTGGGTCAACCCGCTGACCACCCGCTCGAAGATCTCGACCCGGATCAGGAACCACGAGACCGCGGTCCTCAAGGTCAACGACGCCTACGGCAACCCGATCGAGCTGGCCGCGGTCGTGGTCTGGAAGGTGGAGGACACCGCGCAGGCCATGTTCGAGGTCGACGACTTCCTGGAGTTCGTCGCCACCCAGACCGAGGCCGCCGTACGCCACATCGCCATCGAGTACCCCTACGACGCCCACGACGAGGACGGCCTGTCCCTGCGCGGCAACGCCGAGGAGATCACCGAGAAGCTCGCGGTCGAGCTGCACGCGCGCGTCGAGGCGGCCGGGGTCCACATCATCGAGTCCCGCTTCACCCACCTCGCGTACGCGCCCGAGATCGCGTCGGCGATGCTCCAGCGCCAGCAGGCCGGCGCGGTCGTCGCGGCGCGCAAGCAGATCGTCGAGGGCGCGGTCGGGATGGTCGAGATGGCCCTCACCCGGATCGCCGAACAGGACATCGTCGAGCTCGACCCCGACCGCAAGGCGGCGATGGTCAGCAACCTGATGGTGGTGCTGTGCGGCGACCGGTCCGCCCAGCCCGTCCTCAACACCGGCACTCTCTACCAGTGACGGACGAGACCCCCCAGCGGAAGCAGCGGCAGCGCAAGCAGGTGCTGCTGCGGCTGGATCCCGTCGTGTACGACGCCCTGGCCCGCTGGGCGTCCGACGAGCTGCGCAGCGCCAACGCGCAGATCGAGTTCCTGCTGCGGCGGGCCCTGTCGGAGAACGGCAGGCTCCCCGGCGGGGCGGCGCCGATCCGCCGCCGGGGGCGGCCTCCGAAGGCACCGGACGCGGACACGGAGACGGCCCCGGACACGGACCCGGACACGGAGCCCCCGGCCCCGTAGGAGCCCCGGCCCTGCGGGGCCGCTCCCCCGCCCGCCCCTTGCCGGGCCGGAGCTCCGCCCCGGGCCCCGCGCCTCACCCCGCGCCGGCCACCACCCGCACCGGCAGCCGCCGCATCGCCTCCCGCAGCGCCTGCGCGAACGTCTCGAACTCGCTCTGGCGCGCCGCCCCCGTCCGCATCGCCAGCGCGACCCGGCGCGACGGCGCCGGGTCGGCGAAGTGCCCCGTCACCAGCTGGTCGTTGCGGTCCGTCTCCACCTTCACCGCCGTGCGCGGCAGCAGCGTCACCCCGAGTCCGCCCGCGACCAGCTGCACCAGCGTGGAGAGGCCGGCGGCGGTCGTCGTGACCGGTGCGCCCTGGGTGCGGCCCGCCTCCCGGCAGATGTCGAGCGCCTGGTCGCGCAGGCAGTGCCCCTCGTCGAGCAGCAGCAGAGGCAGCTCCCTGAGCGCCTCGCGCGGTATGTCGCCGCGCCCGCCCAACCCGTGGTCCCGCGGTGTGACCAGCACGAAGTCCTCGTCGAACAGCGGCAGTTCGGCCACCCCCGGCACCCCGAGCGGCACCGCGAGCAGCAGCAGGTCGAGCCGTCCCGCCGCCAGCCCCTCCAGCAGCGAGGACGTCTGCTCCTCGTGCACCTGGAGGTCCAGTTCCGGATACCGCTCGTGCACGAGCGTGAGCACCGTCGGCAGCAGGTACGGCGCCACCGTCGGGATCACCCCGAGCCTGAGCACCCCGGTGAAGGGCGCCCGTACCGCCTCCGCCTCCTCCATCAGCTCGCCCACCGCGTCGAGCACGGCCCTGGCCCGCACCGCGAGCCGCTCCCCCGCCGGAGACAGCAGCACCTTGCGCGTCGTACGCTCGACGAGCTGCACGCCGAGGGTCTCCTCCAGCGCCGAGACCGCCCCGGACAGCGCCGGCTGGCTCATGCCGATCGCGGCGGCGGCGTCCCTGAAGTGCAGATACTCGGCGACAGCGGCGAACGCGCGCAGCTGCGCGAGGCTGGGCTGCTTGCCCTTGACGCCGTTCCCGCCGCTTCCGGTACTACTGGCCACTGATAACCACCTCCGATCGGATCAAGCAAGTCTAGCTATTTCCGTGATCAATGCTTCCTGTGTCACTGTGGGGATCCGTCCAACCCCCAGGAAACTCCCGTAACGGGATTTCCTTCTCTGCAAGGAGCGCGTGTGCTCACTGTTGGTGACCAGTTCCCCACGTACGACCTCACTGCCTGTGTCTCCCTGGAGGCCGGCAAGGAGTTCGAGCAGATCAACCACAAGTCCTACGAGGGCAAGTGGCGCGTCGTCTTCGCGTGGCCCAAGGACTTCACCTTCGTCTGCCCGACCGAGATCGCCGCTTTCGGCAAGCTGAACGACGAGTTCGCCGACCGCGACGCGCAGATCCTCGGCTTCTCCGGTGACTCCGAGTTCGTGCACCACGCCTGGCGCAAGGACCACCCGGACCTGACCGACCTGCCGTTCCCGATGCTGGCCGACTCGAAGCACGAGCTCATGCGTGACCTCGGCATCGAGGGCGAGGACGGCTTCGCGCAGCGCGCCGTCTTCATCGTCGACCCGAACAACGAGATCCAGTTCACGATGGTGACCGCCGGTTCCGTGGGCCGTAACCCCAAGGAGGTCCTCCGGGTCCTCGACGCGCTCCAGACCGACGAGCTGTGCCCGTGCAACTGGACCAAGGGCGAGAACACCCTCGACCCCGTCGCCCTGCTGTCGGGTGAGTGACTGACATGGCACTCGACGAACTGAAGGCCGCCGTACCGGACTACGCCAAGGACCTGCGCCTGAACCTCGGCTCGGTCATCGGCAACAGCGACCTCCCGCAGCAGCAGCTGTGGGGCACGGTCCTGGCCTGCGCGATCGCCTCGCGCTCGCCCAGGGTGCTGCGTGAGCTGGAGCCGGAGGCGAAGGCCAACCTCAAGCCCGAGGCGTACCAGGCCGCCAAGTCCGCCGCCGCGGTCATGGCGATGAACAACGTCTTCTACCGCACGCGCCACCTGCTCTCCGACCCGGAGTACGGGACGCTGCGCGCCGGTCTGCGGATGAACGTCATCGGCAACCCGGGCGTGGAGAAGGTCGACTTCGAGCTGTGGTCGCTCGCGGTCTCCGCGATCAACGGCTGCGGCCAGTGCCTGGACTCGCACGAGCAGGTCCTGCGCAAGGCCGGTGTCGAGCGCGACACCATCCAGGAGGCGTTCAAGATCGCCGCGGTGATCCAGGCCGTCGGCGTGACCCTCGACTCCGAGGCCGTCCTGGCCGAGTAGCCGGCAGTACGCACGTGAGGGGCCCCGAGGACATCGTGTCCGCGGGGCCCCTCACGCGTGCGCGTCAGCCCCTGAGCGCGGCCATGAGGTCCCGCATGTCCTCGATCATGAGGGGCGGGAGCGCGGACAGGTCCGGCTCGGGCCCGTCATCGGGCGGATCCCCGTCCCCCTGGTAGTCGACGCCGGAAGTGACCAGGATCTCCAGCACCGCACCCCCGTCCAGGACCTTCAGCCGCGGTTCCTCGTACTCACCGGTCTGCGGTACCAGATACGCCTTCTCGCCGAGTCCGGGGACTTCCTGCAGCCTGGGCGGCGTCCCCTCCCCCCAGACGGGCTGGCCGAGAACGGCCTCGAACTCCGGCTCCGGGTCGGTCTTCTTGTGCAGCTCGGCCACGATCTCGACCTGGTGGCTCACCGTGAACCCGTCCTTGTCCGGCCTTCCCGCCGGTGCGAAGTACATGCTGCAGGTGGCCTTGTCCAGGGCGCCGTGCTCACTCACCATTTCGACCGGGTCGGCCGGCTTCTTCCCCAGACTCAGCCCCAGGGCGGCCAGCTCGGCCTTCTCGCACAGCCCCTCGCCCACCCGGTAGCCCCGCGTGTCGACCGCGTCCTGCGATCCGTACGCGGAGAGCCCGCCCACCCACACCACCGAAGCGGCCACCGCTCCGCCCACGGCCCACAGCCACGGCCGGCGGCCGCGCGGCGCCCCGGGGCGTTCCCCGCCCGCGCTCGTCACGGTCTCGGGCTCCGGCGCGGACGGGAAACCCCCCGCCATCTCCGGCTCGGAGATCATTCCGGGCCCACCGCGCCCTCACCCTGCGCCGGCACCGGCGCGGACGCCGGCGCGGACGCCGGCGCGGGCGCGGGTTCCGGCGCGGGTGCGGGTGCGGGTGCGGGTGCCGGCGCCGGACCGAGCGCTGTCGCGCCCCGCGGCTCCGGCGCCGTGCGCAGCGCCGTCTCCATGCTGTACGTCCGCAGGTAGCCGACCACCGTGTTGGTCACCGCCACCAGCGGCACCGCCACCACCGCGCCGCCGATCCCGGCGACCAGGCCGCCCGCCGCGACCGCGAGGACGACGGCCAGCGGATGTACCCGGACCGCGCGGCCGAGGATGAACGGCTGGAGCACATGGCCCTCGATCTGCTGTACGGCCAGTACGACGACCAGCACCATCAGCGCCGTGAACACGCCCTGCGTGACGAGCGCGACGACCACCGCCAGCGCGCCCGACATGACCGCGCCGACCAGCGGGATGAAGGCGAACAGGAAGATGAAGACGGCGAGCGGTACGGCCATCGGCACGTCGAGGAACCAGATCCCCAGACCGATGAAGATCGCGTCGATCAGGGCCACTATCACCGTGCCCCGCACATACGCGGTGAGCGTGCGCCACGCGCGCGGCCCCGCGCCCGCGACACCGGGCCTGGCCTGCGCGGGCACCAGTTTGAGCGTCCACTGCCAGATGCGCTTGCCGTCGTACAGCAGGAAGAGCGTCGAGAACATCGCGAGCAGCATGCCGGTGAGGAACTCGACGATCACGGTGACGCCCTGGAGGCCCGCCGAGGTGATCTCCTCGGTGTTGGTGGCGACCGCGTCGGTGAGGTTCTCCGCGATGTCGTTGATCTGCTTCTCGGTCACGTGGAACGGACTGTTGAGCAGCCAGCGCTTGAGCTCCTCGATGCCGTCCTTGAGGCGGTCGGAGAGGTTGTCGATGTTCTCCATGACCTGCCACACCACGAACCAGCCGACCAGGCCCATGACGACGAAGCCCAGGACGGCGGTGACGGCGGTGGCGAGGCCGCGCGGCAGCCCGGTCCTCCGCAGCCGGGCGACCGTGGGCTGGAGCATCGCGGTGACGAGCAGGGCGGCGGCGAAGGCGAGGACCACCAGTTGCACGGCACTGATGATCTTCATCAGTACCCAGAGCGTGCCCGCCAGTACGAGCAGCCGCCAGCTCGCCTCGGCCGCCACGCGCATCCCCCACGGGACGGCGGCGACCGGGTCGGGCCTGGCGGCGACGGCGGGGGCGTAGGAGGGCGGCGCGGGGACATGCTCGACACCGGCGGGGTCCGCGGAGCCGTACGGCGGCGCTCCGCCGGGGCCCGTGGCGTCGTCGTCGGACGCGGCGGCCTCGGCGCGGCGCTCGTTCAGCCGCTCTCCGATGCGGGTCAGTCCCGCCCCCAGCCGACCGAGCCATCCCGGCTGTGGCTGTGGCTCTGGCTGTGTTGACATGTCGCTCTCTCTTCTTCCCCGTCGCGTGCTCCCCCGGGGGAGACACCGGACCGACCGTACACGCGCAGAGCCCCTCACCGTAGACGGTGAGGGGCTCTGCGAGGTTGAGCTGCCGCTGGTACTAGTACCAGTGATTGGCCTGCCAGAACGACCAGGCGCCGCAGGGGCTGCCGTAGCGCTCGTCCATGTAGTTCAGGCCCCACTTGATCTGGGTGGCGGGGTTGGTCTGCCAGTCGGCGCCCGCGGAGGACATCTTGGACGCGGGCAGCGCCTGCACGAGGCCGTAGGCACCGGACGAGGGGTTGCTCGCCTGGTAGTTCCACGTCGACTCGTGGTTCACGATGTTGCTGAAGCACTGGAACTGGTCGCCCGGCACCATCTGCCGCGCCATCGCCTGGACCTCGGCGACGGTGTAGGAGCTCTTCGCGGAGAAGCTGCTGGCGTCACGCGTGGCGGAGCGGCTGGCGACCTGCTCCTTCTCCTCGCGTTCCTTGGCTTCCTCGGCGGCCTTCGCCTTCTTGGCTTCCTCGGCCGCCTTCCGGTCCGCTTCGGCCTTCGCCTCGGCGGCTTCCTTCTTGGACTTGGCGTCCTTGGCCGCCTGGAGGCGGGCCGATTCCTCCGCGGACTTCTTCGCGTCCACATCGGCGGCATAGGCCTGTGCGTCGGCCTGCTGCGTCAGGGACGCGGTCTGCACCTGGGCCTGCTGGCCGGCAGGGATGTCTGCGAGGAGCGTCATGTCGGCTGCGGTCGCCTCGAAGTTCTCGTTCGAGGGCTGAGTGTCGCCCGAGGCGACGCCCACGACGGCGCCGACAGTGGTGACCGCGGTAGCCGAAGCCACGGCGAATCCCCGGACCGAAATCCGGCTCACACGGTTTCCTTCCAGCAGTGCCCGCTCGGGTGACCTCGCGGACGCAATCGTGCCCCTGGCGCTGGCCTTCCCTCGCGTTTGGTCTGGGAAGGCGCGGACCCGGTGGGCAACTCCTCTGCGGGAGCGCCGCGTAGTGACTCGGGCGGCATACGGCGACGGCTGTTGAGTTGTGTGGTGCCGCGTCCTCGTGAGGAAGCGGCGTACGGGTGTGCCGTATGCGGGGCCTGACGGAAGCAAGACTCTGCCGGAACCGGACGCCGGGAAGCAATTATTCGTTGCGTGTGAAAGCTCACACGCCGTTTACACCACTCGTTTCACTGAAACTTCCCCGCAGCACGACGCCGCCCGGCTAGGATCCTGCGCCCGGCCGGACGGCGCCAACTGCCTTTTCCCCCTTATGGGGTTCAGAGGGGCCAGAGGACTCAGAGGTGCACGTCCTCCAGCATTTCGGTCACCAGTGCGGCGATCTGCGAGCGCTCCGAACGGGTGAGGGTGACGTGCGCGAAGAGCGGATGGCCCTTCAACTTCTCGACGACGGCGACCACTCCGTCGTACCGGCCGACCCTCAGGTTGTCGCGCTGGGCGACATCGTGGGTCAGCACCACCCGCGAATTCGCCCCGATCCGGGACAGAACGGTCAACAGGACGTTCCGTTCCAGCGACTGGGCCTCGTCCACGATCACGAACGCGTCGTGCAGCGAGCGGCCCCGGATGTGCGTGAGCGGCAGCACTTCGAGCATGCCGCGCCCCAGCACTTCCTCGATCACCTCGCGGCCCGCCACGGCCGACAGCGTGTCGAAGACCGCCTGCGCCCAGGGGCTCATCTTCTCGGACTCGGAGCCGGGCAGGTAGCCGAGCTCCTGCCCGCCCACCGCGTACAGCGGCCGGAAGACCATCACCTTCTTGTGCTGCCGGCGCTCCAGCACCGCCTCGAGCCCCGCGCAGAGCGCCAGCGCCGACTTTCCGGTGCCCGCGCGCCCGCCCATCGAGACGATGCCGACGTCCGGGTCGAGGAGCAGGTCCAGCGCTATCCGCTGCTCGGCGCTGCGCCCGTGGATGCCGAACGCCTCCCGGTCGCCGCGTACGAGCCGGACCATGCCCTCGGCGGTGACCCGGCCCAGCGCCTTGCCGCGCTCGGACTGGATGACCAGGCCCGTGTGGACGGGAAGGTCCGCGGCGGCCGGTTCGTACACCGTCTCCTCGGTGTAGAGCAGGTCCACCTGTTCGGCGGAGAGGGACAGTTCCGCCATCCCGGTCCAGCCGGAGTCGGTGATGGCGAGCTCCGCCCGGTACTCCTCGGCGAGCAGTCCGACCGAGGACGCCTTGATCCTCAGCGGCAGGTCTTTCGACACGACGGTCACGTCGAACCCCTCGGCCTGGAGGTTGCGTGCCACCGCCAGGATCCGTGAGTCGTTGTCCCCCAATCGATAGCCGGCCGGGAGCACGCCGGGATCGGAGTGGTTGAGCTCGACACGGAGCGTTCCGCCCAGGTCGCCCATCGGGATGGGGGCGTCGAGGCGTCCGTACCTGATCCGGCAGTCGTCGAGCAGGCGCAGGGCCTGCCGGGCGAAGTAGCCGAGCTCCGGATGGTGCCTCTTGGCCTCCAACTCCGTGACCACGACGATCGGGAGCACCACCTCGTGCTCGTCGAACCGGGACATGGCGTTCGGGTCGGCCAGCAGGACGCTGGTGTCGAGAACGTAAGTGCGCCTGTCGGGCATGCGGCGCTTTGTGCTGGTCACCACGGAAGGACGTACCCCCTCTGAAGACGAGCCTGAGGTCGGGGTGCGACGGCGTCGCGAGCGGTGGGACCGGGCTCGGGCCACGATGCGCGGGCCGAGCTCCGGCCCTCCGCTCCGTCCACGCTCAGCGCGTGGTCGTCCTGGTGCAAGGGGCCTCCCGGGCGAGCGGACCGGCCGCTCGCTGAGATACGGCGCCCGTGGACCGGGCGCCGACCTGGAAGGGGTATTCCCTTTCTCACCCGCCGTCATGCCATGGCATATGACACCCCGTGGGGCGGCGGCCTTCCCGCGTCTCCCGGCGTACGCACGAGCGCCGCGGATCAGGTCCCGTAACGCCGGTGGCGGGCCGCGTAGTCACGCAGGGCGCGCAGGAAGTCGACCTTGCGGAAGGCCGGCCAGTGGACCTCGCAGAAGTAGTACTCCGAGTGGGCGCTCTGCCAGAGCATGAAGCCCGAGAGCCGCTGCTCGCCGCTGGTACGGATGACCAGGTCCGGGTCCGGCTGGCCGCGCGTGTAGAGGTGCTCGGAGATGTGCTCCACGTCGACGATCTCGGCGACCTCCTCCAGGGAGGTGCCCTTCTCCGCGTGCTCCAGCAGGAGCGAGCGGACCGCGGCGGCGATCTCCTGCCGGCCGCCGTAGCCCACGGCGACGTTGACGAGTATCCCGTCGTTGTCGTGGGTGGCCTGCTCGGCCTCCTTCAGCACGGACTGGGTGCGGGCGGGCAGCAGGTCCAGCGTGCCCACGTGGTGCACCCGCCAGCGGCCGTCGGCGGCGAGGGCGCGGACGGCGCCCTCGATGATCCCGAGCAGCGGGACCAGCTGCTCCTCGGGGCGGTTCAGGTTGTCGGTGGAGAGCATCCAGAGGGTGACGACCTCGACGTCGGTCTCGGCACACCAGCCGAGCAGCTCCTGGATCTTGCTGGCGCCCGCCTTGTGTCCCTGCTCGGGGGTCCCGCCGGAGGCCTTCGCCCAGCGTCGGTTGCCGTCGAGGATGACACCGATGTGCTTGGGCACCTGGTCGTGATCGAGGCGGCCTTCCACCCGGCGTGCGTACAGCCTGTACACCAGGTCGCGCAGGTTCACTGGGTCTCACCTCATGGCGTCGTGCGTGTCGGTCGTCCCGCGGGACCATCAGGCACGCGCGGCTGTTTCCCGCCGCACACGTGCGGTCCCGAAGCGGCCACACTACTGCGCGGCCGTCCCGGCGGCCCAACCCGGCCTGTCACAAGTCCGTGATAAGGAGGGGAATGTGACTGATTCCCCTTCATACCTCGCCGCCGGTGACCGTTACGACTCCATGGAGTACCGGCGCACCGGCCGCAGCGGTCTCAAGCTGCCCGCCGTCTCGCTCGGCCTCTGGCACAACTTCGGCGACGACCGCGCGCTGGACTCGCAGCGCGCGATCCTGCGCCGCGCGTTCGACCTCGGCGTGACGCACTTCGACCTCGCGAACAACTACGGCCCGCCGGCCGGCTCCGCCGAGCTGAACTTCGGGAAGATCTTCGCCCAGGACTTCGCCCCGTACCGGGACGAACTGGTCATCTCCACCAAGGCCGGCTACCTGATGCACCCCGGCCCGTACGGGGAGTGGGGTTCGCGCAAGTACCTGCTGTCCTCGCTGGACGCCTCGCTGTCCCGGATGGGCCTCGATTACGTCGACATCTTCTACTCCCACCGCTTCGACCCGGAGACCCCGCTCGAGGAGACGATGGGCGCGCTGGCGTCCGCGGTGAAGCAGGGCAAGGCGCTCTACGCGGGCGTGTCGTCGTACAACGCCGAGCAGACCGCCGAGGCGGCCGGGCTGCTGCGGGAGATGGGCGTACCGGCCCTGATCCACCAGCCCTCGTACTCGATGATCAACCGCTGGACCGAGGAGGACGGCCTGCTCGACACCCTGGAGGAGGCCGGCATGGGGTGCATCTCGTTCGTGCCGCTCGCGCAGGGGCTGCTCACCGGGAAGTACCTGAAGGGCATCCCGGAGGGCTCGCGCGCCACGCAGGGCAAGTCGCTCGACCCGCAGCTGCTGTCGGACGAGGTCGTACGCCGCCTGAACGGGCTGAACGACATCGCGGCGCGGCGCGGCCAGTCCCTCGCCCAGCTGGCGCTGTCGTGGGTGCTGCGCGACCCGCGCATGACGTCGGCGCTGATCGGCGCGTCGAGCGTGCGGCAGCTGGAGGAGAACGTCGCGGCGCTGGGCGGGCCCGCCCTGTCCGACGAAGAGCTGAAGGAGATCGACACCTTCGCGGTCGACACCGAGGGCACCAACATCTGGGCCGGGCGGGGCTGACGGCACAAAAAACGGGCCGGTCCGTGGGGGGGGGATACGGACCGGCCCGAGGGGGGGTTTCCACCATAACCCTTCGTGAGGGGTGCTCGGGGCCGCGCCCCGCCAAAAGTCAGTCCTGATTTTTTCGCGCAGGCTGCTGGACGGCCGTGAGGCCAGTCGGCCCTAGGGGAAATACGCTTCTGCAGGACGCCGCCCGTACCCCCCAAGAGCTAATCCGGCGGAGGGATCCGACTTGACGCTCCGCTTACGGGCGGGGCGTTTCCCGCTCCGCGGCCCGTCGGCGGCCGGGCCCGCGGGCCCGGCCTACGCCACGTCCCGGTGCTTGACGGCGAGGATCTGGTCCATGTGCCGGGTGGCCCAGGCGCCGAGCGGGCCGAGAGCCTCGTTGAGGCCCTCTCCCATCTCCGTGAGCGAGTACTCGACGCGCGGCGGGACCTCCCGGTACACCTCGCGGTGGACGATGCCGTCCGCCTCCAGCTCGCGCAGCTGCTGGATCAGCATCTTCTCGCTGACACCGGGCACCTGGCGCTTGAGCTGCCCGAAGCGGAGGGTGCCGTCGTGGTCCAGCGCCCAGAGGATCAATGCCTTCCACTTGCCGCCCACCACGTCCATCGCCGCGTCGATGCCGCAGACGTAAGGTCCGGTGTCGTTGCTCACTGCCAACTCCTCTGTCCGTACCAGCTGTTGCCGACTGTACGGGAGCGGGTGGTGGCACGGCAGGGCCGCTCGTCACGGGGGACGGGGCGGCACGGAGCGGACGGAGGGCGGCGCCGGTCCGGGGTCAGTAGCGGAGGGCCGCCGCCATGCCCTGGGCGTCCGCCAGGGACTCGTCGGGGACGAAGACGACCTCGCCGTCCGCGGACAGCACCGTCTCCACCAGGGAGTCGACGATGTCCTCCTCCGCACCCTCGGTGTCCGCCTCCTCCTGGTCCAGCAGAGTGAGTGTCGCGCGCTCCGCGCCCTCGACGGTCTCGGGTCGGGCCGTGATGCGCAGCCCCTCCTCGACGACGAGCAGCGCGACCCGGCCCTCGCCCGCCGCCTGCCACAGGTCCTGCACGCCCGCCGCGTAGCGCTTGCCGCTGCGGGCCTCGTCGAGCGCGTGCCGCGCGCGCGCCGTGTCGCCGTCGGCGAGGGCCTGGCGGGCCGGGGCCAGCTGGGCGGAGAGCTCCGCCGGCGTCGTGTGCGTCAGCCCGCCCACCTCCAGGTCGACGACGATCGCCTGCCCGTGGCTGGTGACCTCGCGGTAGATCGAGAGGTGCTTGCTCAGCCCGACCAGCACGACCGGCAGCGGGGCCGCCTGGAGCACGCCCGTGAGCTTCCTGTCGGCGTCCATGAGCATGTTCCGGAAATCCTGGGTGGTCCACTGGCCGCCGTCACGGCTGGGCGCCTTCTCGCGCTCCGCGCCCGACGAGATCACCGGGAAGCCCCACTCGTGCTCCTCGGTCACCTGGTCGCCGCGCCCGCGCCACAGCCGCACCTCCCCCGTGCTGAGCACGAGGACCAGGTAGGGCCGCTCCCGTGCCTCCAGGGCGACCAGGTTGCGGGTGAGGTACGTCGTGTTGACCACGATGCGCTCGGGCACGGAACCGCCGACGAGGAAGCTCCGGTGCTCCTCGGGCGAGGCGTAGACGATGAGGCCGTCGCCGAAGTACTCCGGGTCGATCTCGTCGGCGGCGGCGGCCAGGTGCTGGGTGACCGCGGCCGCCTGGTTCTTGGTGACCTCGGGATCGTCGGCGAGGCGCTTCTCGGCCTCGCCGAGGAGGTTGCGCAGGCGGATGTGATCCTGCTGGCTCTCCGGCCAGTGCCGGTGCGTGGGCAGTGTGACCGACACCGCCGGGTACGGGCGGGGCTTGCGCAGTTCGGCGAGCAGTTCCGGGGTGGGGCGGGTCGGCTGCGTCATTCGGGCACTCCTGGCTGCGGCTGCGGCGGTGGATCGCGGGCAGGCGGCTTCCCGTGCCGCCCGTCCGTCCATACGTGCGTCTCATGGCAACTTCTCACGATTGTCCGGTTGGCGCGCGCGGTCAGCCGCCCGGTGTGCCCGGTCCGCCCAGTGCACCCAGTGCGCCCAGCAGCAGACCTGCCAGCGCCCCGGCGATCATGAAGGGGCCGAACGGGATCGCGGTCCCGCGCCCGGCGCGCCGCAGGATCATCAGCCCGACGCCGTACACCGCTCCGAGCAGGAACCCGGCGAACGTCCCGGCGAAGAGGACCGGCCATCCGTACCAGCCGAGCGCGATGCCCAGGGCGACGGCCAGTTTGACGTCGCCGAAGCCCATGCCGTTCGGGTTGATCAGGAAGAGGAGGAGGTAGCCGCCTCCGAGGGCCACGCCGCCGAGCAGCGCGGCCGGCCACGACCCGCCGTCACCGGGCAGCAGCGCGGCCAGGCCCAGCAGGGCCGCGGCCGCGGCGGCGAGCGGCAGGGTCAGTACGTCGGGCAGCCGGTGCACGCGGCGGTCCACGACCGCGAGGAGCACCGCGAACGGCGCCAGCAGCAGCCACACCGCGAGCTCGGGCCGGGCGCCGGTCGCGGCGGCGAGCAGCGCGCACACGAGGGCGGTGAGGAGGGCGTGGCGGGCGGTGTGCGGGTACGGCGCGGGAGCGGGCCTCCGGTGCGGTGCGCCGGCCGGGGTACGTACCGGCGCGGCGGCGCCCGCACGCACCGCCGCCGCACACTCCGCGCAGCGCGCGGTGCCGAGCCAGCCGCGTGCGGGGCCGGTGAAGGGGTGCCCGGCGGGGCAGGCCGCACGCCACGGCTCCTGCGGCTCGACGGCGAGCCGGTAGGCGGCGCGGGGCACGAGCGGTCCGGTGGCGGCGCCCCAGAGGGCGGCGGCCGCGATCAGCGTTGCGTACACGGCACGGAGCCTAGGCGGGGGCCGGGGGCCGGGTCATGGGCCCGTGGGCCCAGAGGGGACCCACGGCGGGGGAAGGGGCGCTACCGTCGGCGTCATGGGGCAGTGGCGGGACGGGCCGGGGACATTGACGGTGGGACACGGCCTGCGGGGCGGGACCGCGGTGCCGCTGGAGATCGCGGTGTCCGCGCGGGCGCGCACGCGGGGGCTGCTGGGCCGGGACGGGATCGCGGGCGCGATGCTGCTGAGTCCGGCGAGCAGTGTGCACACCTTCGGGATGCGTTTCGCGATCGATGTGGCGTATCTCGACCGGGAGTTGAGGGTCGTCGCCGTACGGACGACGGTGCCGGGCCGGCTCGGCCTGCCCCGGCTGCGGGCGCGCCATGTGCTGGAGGCGGAGGCGGGCGCGATGGAGGGGTGGGGCCTGCGGCCCGGCGTGCGCGTAGGGGTGCGGGCGACACCGGGCCCGTCCGGCGATTGAGGAACGGGGCCGTACCGGCCGGTGCGACCGGTACGACCGGTGTTGTCGGTGTCAGAGGGGCGCGGGACTCTTCTCGTCACGGTCCAGCAACCGTGCGAGTTCGATGCGTGAACGCACCCCCAGGACGGCGAAGACGTTCCGCAGATGGTGGTCGACGGTCCGCGGGCTCACCGAGAGCCGGACCGCCACTTCGCGATTGGTCGCGCCCTGCGCCACGCACCGCGCGATGCGCTGCTGCTGAGGGGTCAGCAGGGCCAGCGGACCGGTGCCGGCGTCCCCCGCCACCGCCTCCCCGGCGGCGCGCAGCTCCCCGGCGGCGCGCCCGGCCCAGACCCGCGCACCGCAGCGCTCGAAGGCGACCAGCGCGTCACGCAGGGGCCCGCGCGCCTCCCGGGTCCTGCGCTGTCTGCGCAGCCACTGCCCGTACAGCAACTGGGTGCGGGCCCCTTCGAAGTCGCCGCCTGCCCGCGCGTGGTGGGCGAGCGCCTCCTGGTACCGGGCGGCGGCCTCGTGGGGAGGGGCCAGCAGCGCCCGGCAGCGGGCCAGTTGGGCGGGGGCCTGCGGGTCGGCCGTCGCGGCCGTCCACACCGCGAACTCCTCGACCGCCGCGGCGGCCTCGGCCGCGCGGCCCGCGAGCACCGCCGCCTCCACGAGGCACGGCACCACCGGCATCCGGGCCGCGAAGTGGCCGCGCAGCGGTCCGGGGCGGACCAGGGGGAAGAGGCGTGCGGCCGCTTCGGCGGGTCTGCCTTCGGCCAGGTCGGCGCGGGCGACCGCCCAGGTGGCGAGGGTGGCGGCCTGGGCGAGGCCGTGCGGGCCCGCGTCCTCCGCGGCGGCCTCGGCGTGCTCGGCGGCGGCGGCCGCGCCGCCTTCGACGGAGGCGACGAGCGCGAGTACGGCCCGCAGGTGGGCCGCCTTGTTGCGCTGGCCCAGCCGGTGGGCGGCGCGCAGCCCCTCGCTCGCGTGGGCGCGGGCGCGGGCGTGCCGGCCGGCCCGCAGTTCGCCGTACGCGAGGCGCTCCAGGGCCTGCGGCAGCAGGGACTCCGGGCCGTGGGCGCGGACGGCGGCGAGCGCCCTGGCCCCGGCCCGGCAGGCCGCGTCGATCTCGCCGAGGACGAGCGCGGCGACTCCGGTGCGCAGCAGCGCGGCCGGGTCGTCGCTGCCGGCCGGGCAGTCGTTGCCGGCCGGGACGTGGGGGCCGGCCGGGACGTGGGGGCCGCTCGGGATGCCGCTGCCGGCAGCGGGGGCCAGGCAGCCGCGCAGCAGGTCGCGCCCCTGTCTCCCCCGTCCGTCGAGCACCGCGCACATGCCCGCCCGGTACGCCTCCAGCGCCGGGTCGGGCTGTGGTGCCGGGATGCGGCGCATCGCGTCGAGGTAGGCGGCCGCGTCCCCCATGGCCCAGGCGGCGTCGGCCGCGCCGAGCAGGGAGTCCACGGCCCGGCCGGCATCGTGCGGGGCGAGCAGCGCCGCCGCGGTGAGCAGGGCCTCCCGGGCGTCTGCCACCGGCCCGTCGCGCAGGGCGAGCAGCCCGCGTACGTAATGGACGTGTCCGGGCGCCGGTACGACGCGCACCTGGGCGAGGAGTTCGCGGGCCCGCCCGGAGTCGCCGCCGAGCCAGGCGTGCTCCGCCGCCGCGGCGAACCGGGCGCCGCGAAGGGTGTCGTCGCAGGAGAGGAGGGCGGACCGGGCGAGCGCCACGGAGCGGTCGGCGTGCGGCCGGGGCGCGGTGGCCGCCCGTGCCAGCGCCTCCGCCAGTGCCGGGTCGTACCGGTGCGCCGCGCAGGCCCGCTGGACCAGCCTCGGCAGCGTACGGTGCGGGCCGTCTAGCAGGCCGGCCAGCAGGTGGTGCACGGCGCGGCGGCGGGCGAGCGGGGTCCGGCGCAGCAGGGCCGTGCGCAGCAGCGGATGGGTGAAGCGGACCCGTGCACCGTCGTCGTGGACCGCGCCCGCCCGCTCGGCCGGTTCCAGGCAGCCGGGGTCGAGTCCGGCCAGCTGCCCGGCGTGGAGGAGCAGGGCCGCGTCCGCGCCGGTCCCGTGGGGCTCGTGCTCCTGCGCGGCCGCGGCGAACAGCAGGAGCAGACGGGTGTCGTCGGGCAGCGCTTCGAGGAGGGCGGCGTAGGCCTCCAGAACGCTCTCGGCGCCCGGCAGCGGACAGGGCAGGGGGGCGCGGCCGGCCAGTTGGTCGGGGGTGAGCCGCTCGGCCGCTCCGGTGAGGATCCGCGGGTTTCCGGCGGCCTCGCGGCACAGCTCCTCCCGTACGGCGGGATCGGTCCGGCCGTCCGTCAGCCGGTCGAGCAGGGCGGCGGACGCATGGTCGTCGAGCGGGCCGAGCTCGAGGGCGGGCAGGCCGCCGAACGCGTCCTGACCGTCGGCCGGGTGGCGGGCCACGGGGGCGAGGGCGGTGACGAGGACGGCGACTTTCAGGCCGGGCCCGAGCCGGCGGGCCGCGAAGCCGAGTGCGGCGCGTGAGTCGCGGTCCCAGGCGTGGGCGTCGTCGACGCAGACGAGGAGCGGACCGCGGGCACCGAGGGTGCGCAGCAGGTCGAGCAGAGCCGTGGGCGCGAGGCCGGGCCGCAGGACGTCGGCGGACGCGGCGGGCAGCAGTGCGGCCGGGGCCGAGCTGAGCAGCTGGTGCAGTCCGCTGTGGGGCAGGAGCTGTTCCGCGGGAGCGGCCGCGGCGTACAGGACCGGTCCGTCGCGGTAACCGTCCATGGTGTGGCGCAGGAGGGCGCTGCGGCCGAGGCCGGGGGGCGCGGTGAGCACGAGCGCACCGCCGCGACCGGCTCTCAGGCGGGCCAGCAGGCTGTCCAGGAGGGCTAGTTCTCCGCCTCGGCCGTACAGCCGGAGGGGACTGTGCACGGTCGTCGATGGGGTCACGGCCGCTACGTTACTTCTGCGTAAACAAGCCCGGAAGGCTCGCGTCCGCCCGTACCCGCGCGGGCGGGGAACTCTGGGCGGGACCCCAACCGGGCCCGTCGGCCGCTGTGCACCGGCACAGCGGCCGGCGCCCGCGCCCGCGTTCGCACGCGTGTGCGCATGCGTCGGCAGGAGCGGGGAGTTGCCGGTGGCGCCGCCTCCGCCACCGGCAACTCGCCCGCTTGCGTCAGGAGTTGTGCGGGCAGTTGCCGCGGTACTCCTCGATGGTCGCGCTCGGCCTCGGCAGCGGGCAGAGGAACTGCTCGTAGCGGGTGTCGTTGTCGATGAACCTCTTCAGCCAGGAGAGGCTGTACTTCCCGATGGTCGTGTCGGAGGTGTTCGGCGTGAAGTGGCTGGCGTTGTTGAGCTCCAGGTACGCCTTGTCGAGGGTGCTGGGCAGCGACGTGTAGAACGGCTCGGAGTGGGAGGAGACGGGAGCGACACTGTCCCCGTCGGCCCCCACCACCAGGGTGGGCGTGCGCAGCTCGGGCCAGGTCTTGTCGAGGTTCCAGCCGGTCAGCGGAATCGCCGCCTGCAGCGACGTACGGCTCTTGGCCGCCTCCAGGGCGCCGCCTCCGCCCATCGAATGCCCCATGACGCCGAGCCGTGTGCTGTCGATCCGGGTGCGGACCGCACTGCGCTCCGTCAGGTAGTCGAGCGCGGCGAGGAGCTGCCGGCCCCGGCTGTCGGGCTGGTCGAGCGTGGTGTTGGTGTCGATGGTGAAGACGACGAAGCCCTGGGAGGCCAGCCGGGGACCGAGCCAGGCGATGCTGGACTGGGAGGCGGTGTAACCGGGCGAGATCGCCACCGCCCCGAAGGTGCCGTCGGCGGTGGACGTCGGGTAGTAGATGGTGCCGCCGCCGAAGCCGGTGACGCTCAGCGAGGAGACCGAGGTCTGCGAGACGGCGTAGGAACCGCGGGAGGCTTCGATGCTCGACACGGTCGGCGCCGGACCACGCTCGTACGGGTTGTCCGCCGCGGCCTGGGCGCCCGGGACCAGCGTCGCGCACAGGCCGGTGGCCGCCGCGGCCGCCGCCAGCCCCAGGCGGACCGTGCGGGAGCGGCTCTTCGTGGGGGTACGGCGGCGTCGGGAGGCGTCGCCGGAGGGGAGGAGGTGTCGCACGAGGGGGGTCCTCTCGATCGTGGCGGAGCCGCACCGGGGGGAACAGGGCCCGTCGTCCCGGGGCCCTCAGGTGCACCGACGGCTGCCGCCGTGTTGATTGGCGGTAGCTACGTTCGCGGCACCCCGGCGGGGACACATCGGCAAGTTCACCGGTCTTCCGGGCGCGGCCGCTGAGCGAGCGGCTCCGAATCGATGGACCGAGTCCGGCCTCGACGCGTGCGCCGACGTACGGGCGGGCCGGGGCAGGGCAGGCGTCGCGGCGGGGTGGAGCACGGAAGCCGGGCCGGGAGCCCTCCGCTCTGCCCGGGCGTGGCCGTGCTCGCGTTCACCGCGGGGGGCCATGCGCGTCCGGCACCCGCCCCGCACGGGCTTGTGCACGGGGACGCGCCTTGCGTAAGGGGTGTACGGGAACCTGTGTACGAGAACGCACGGGAACGCACGGGGACAGCCGGCCCGCAGGCGTACGGAAATCCCGGGAACACCGGCATCGACGTCACGTCGCGTACTCTCCCGCCCTCGGCCACCTGCGTGTGGCCGGACGGCACGAGCACCGCACTCGCCTTCCCTCGCGTTCCCCCCACGCCGTCCACAACCCGGAAAAAGAGGTAGGAACCCATGACCGAAGAAGGCGTGGTCGTCTACTGGCGGCCCATGTGCACGTACTGTCTGAAGCTCTTCCTGTGGCTGCCGTTCACGCGGATCAGGCACACCAGGGTGAACATCTGGAAGAACCCGGACGCGGCGGCGTTCGTCCGCTCCGTGGCCGACGGGAACGAGACCGTGCCGACCGTGACCGTGACGGGCAGGCCGATGGTGAACCCGTCCAGAAAGCAGCTCCTGGAGGCGGTCGCGGCCTACGCGCCGCACGCGATGTCCCGGACCGAGTGACCCTCCCCTCTCCCCTCTCCCCTCTCCCCTCTCCCCCGAGGATGTCCCCTACGGCGCCGGGCTCACCGGCAGCAGCTGCGGTCGTTTCGCCGTGCGGCCGTCGCCGGAGGACCGGCCGCGCAGACGCCGGCCCAGCCAGGGGCCGAGGAACGCGGCGGCCCAGCGGAGTTCGGCGTTCGCGGCCTGCCACCCGGTGGGGGCGGGAAGCGGGGGCAGCGGGCGGGTCCACGCGTCGTCGGCGCCGGGGAGCAGGAGCGCGTGGGCCACGGCCGCCGCGATCCGTTCGTGGCCGAGGGGGCTGGCGTGGAGCCGGTCCTCGCTCCAGACGCGCGGGTCCGTGGCGAAGGCTTGCCGCGCGGTTTCGGCGACCGCGACGCCGTGGCGGGCGGCTGCCGCGCGGATGCGCGCGTTGAGGTCGTGCAGACGGGGCGCCAGCGGCCGGGCGAGGGGCACGATCCTCCCGATGTCGGGGAAGGTGACCGTGGCCACGCGGGTCCCGGTGGCGGTGAGGGCGGCGAACATCGCCTCCAGGTGACCGGCCACCTCGGCGGCGTCGAACGTGGGCCGCATCAGGTCGTTGACCCCGGCGACGACCGTCGCGAGGTCGGGGCGCAGGGCCAGGGCGGGTGCCAGCTGCTCGGCGCGGACCTGGCCGGCCAGGCGTCCCCGTACGGCCAGGTTGGCGTACTGGAGCTCGGGGTTGGCGGCCGCGAGGTGCCCGGCGAGGCGGTCCGCCCAGCCGCGCAGGCCGGTGGTTTCGTCGCCGTCGCCGAGACCTTCGGTCTGGCTGTCGCCCAGGGCGACGTACCGCGCGTACGGCACGTGCGGTGCGCGCGGCGGCTCATACGGCGGCTCGTACGGCCGTACGCACGGCGGCTCGTACGGCACACGCTCATCGCTCGGCACGGACCGGCCCCCTCGCGCGCAGGACGGCCGCGACGCGCAGGCCCCACTCCCGGTTCTCCCGCTCCAGGGCCAGGCCGCGCAGGCAGGTGAGGTACGGGCCGATCCGGTCGCCCCGGCGCAGGAACTCCTCCTCGTCCAGCTCGCCGCGCATCTTGCGGAGCAGCTTGCCGAAGAGTTCGGCCTTGGCCTCGGCGACGGACGCCCGCTCCTCCAGCTGCTCGATCAGCGGACCGGTGTCGACGGAGTCGGCCGCCTGGACCTTCACCGTCAGGTCGTCGCGGATGAAGGAGGGTTTCGAGGGAGCGGCGGTGAAGGCCGCGAGCTCGGCGAGACCGGCTTCGGTGACGCGGAACAACCGCTTGTTGGGCCGGGCCTCCTGGACCACCTGCCTCCCCGCGACCAGCCCTTCCTTCTCCAGCTTGGCCAGCTCGGCGTAGAGCTGCTGGGGCAGGGCGTGCCAGAAGTTCGCCACGCCGATGTCGAACGCCTTGGCCAGCTGATAACCGCTGCACCCATCGTCACCGTCACCGCCACTGCCGCTGCCGTCACCGACCAGCAGCGCCGCCAGTACGGCATGTCTCAAGGCCATCGATGCAGCCCCCTTCCCTTCCGCCGTCCGTTCTCACATCATCCTAGTCAAGAAAATGACTAATCAGGTTCTTGAGTATGAGGTGAGTTCATGGAGAGCGCCGCTGCCGAACGCTTCCGCGCCGCCATCGAGAAGGGCGACCTCGGCGCGCTGGACGAGCTGTTCACCGAAGACGTCCGCCTCTACAGCCCCGTGAAGTTCCGGCCGTTCGAGGGCAAGCCGATGGTCATGGGCCTCTTCGGCGTCCTGCTGCGCACCTTCGAGGACTTCCGTTACGTCGGTGAGTTCGACGGCACGGCGGAGACGAACACGGACGGCGCCGAGACCCCGTCGGCCGTCCTGGTCTTCCGCGCCGTGGTGAACGGGAAGGAAGTCCACGGCATCGACCTGCTGCACTTCGACGAGGCGGGCCGGATCGAGGAGTTCACGGTGATGGTGCGTCCGCAGTCGGCGTCACACGCCCTGAGCGAGGCGGTACTGGCCGGCCTGGTGGCCGACGGCCTCGTACCGACGCCGGCGCCGGCGCCGGCCGAGGACACCTGACCGGCGGCGGCCCACGCCGCGGACGTACGCACCCGGGGCACGGTGGTTTCGGACAGGATCCGGCGTTCCCGGAGGGGGCGAGGCGTCCGGATTCATCGCATCCCGGGTTTTCCACAGGGGGTGCGGGAGGCGGGGAGGGTGCGGGATCGTCTGGGGATGAGGACGGGGATGGGGGAGTTGGAAGGGCTGGCGCGGGGTGGAGTGCTGCTGACGGCGCAGGCCCGGGCGGCGGGCTGGCCGGCGCGGCGGCTGAACCGGAGGCTGCGGACCGAGGGGTGGACCCGGATCATCAATGGTGCGTGGTGCGCGCCGGGCAGGGCGGTCGATGAAGGGGTGAGGCTCCTGGCCCTCCAGCTGACCGGGCCCGAGCGGGTGGCCAGCCATCGGTCGGCGGCGGCCGTGCACGGCATCGAACTGTTGCGCACGGAAGTGGAGCTGACCGCTCCCCGAGGGGTGAACCGGCCTGCGTCCGTCCGCGTCCACCATCTCCCGCTCCACCCCCACGAGGTGGTGACAGTGCGGGGACTGCGGGTGACGACCGTCGTCCGTACGCTCGGGGACCTCCTGCGGGCCGGGCCCCGCGACGAGGCGCTGGTCGCGGTGGACTCCGCGCTCACGTGGCGGACGGTCCGCGGTCGGCGTGTCCCACCCCTGACGGACGAGGGCCGACTCGCCGTCGAGTTGCGGGGCTCGCGTGCCGGGACGGCACGGGGCCGGGAGTGGCTGGGGCTGGCCGACGCGCGATGCGGGTCGCCCGCCGAGACCATCGCCCGGCTGCGGATGCACGACGGTGGTCTGCATCCGCAATCGCAGGTGGAACTGAGGACTCCGAGCGGGCGGCTGTGCCGTCCGGACTTCTTCTTCCGCCGGGAGGGGGTGGTCGTGGAGATCGAGGGGTACGCGTTCCACGGCACCCGCGACGCCCACCGGCGGGACATCCAGCGCTTCAACGACCTCGCCGCCTGTCCCGAGGTCCGCGTCATCCTCCGCTTCACCGCCCTCCAGGTCTTCCACCAGCCCGAGAGCATGCTGGCCGCCATTCGTCAGCAGCTCGCCTGAGACCCGCCCACCGCCAGGCACCCGGCCGAGGGGCTGGCGGTGGGCGGACGGCCATTCAGGCATTCAGGCATTCAGGCATTCAGGCACGCGGTACGGGGGTTTCGAGCCCCTTGCAGGGCAGGACGGCCCAGGACTTGGTTCCCCGGTGCGGCGGGGCCTGGGCCTCGGCGGAACCCCAGGTGCCACCGCAGTCGTCGACGAGCGCCGCGAGCAGCCACAGCGAACGCGTACGGCGCTCCTCGCAGAGCACGATCGCGGTCGGGTCCCTGTGCCGGGGATGCTGGTCCCACAGAACGATCCGGAGCGCGGCGTCGCGGTACCGGAGGGAGAGGTAGAGATCCTCTCCGGGAGTCGACTTCACCGCCGCGCCGATCAGTTCGCCGGTCACGAGGGCTGCGAAGTCGGCGTACGGGTCCAGGTGGTGGACATGCAGGGCGGACCGCACGGCGGTGCGGGCGACGGCCGCGCAGTGCGGTTCCCCGGGGAGGGTCAGGCTGTACGCGAGGGTCGAGGGGCGGGGCGGGCGCGGCCGGCGGTGGAGCGCGGCAACGGGTGAGGTGACGGGGCAGAGTGCGGTGCGGAGGATCGGTGTCGGCGTCATTGCGGACTTCCTTGTCCGAGGGGTGAGTGGCGAATGGCGAGCGGCTTTCGGGGGCGATCTCTCCGCTCGTTGGCGCGCACGGGGGGCTCACGGTGGTGCGTATGGATGAGCGATGAGCAGTGGCTTGTCTCCCTGGCGCGGGACCACCCCTCCCAGGGAAGGAGAGTGCGGGCAGGACCGCGTGATGCACTTCCGACTCATCTGCGTGAGCGGTGCGTTATCCAAGATAGAGAGGTGGGGGTAAATTTCCCCTCAACTCGTGGAAATTGAACCCGTACGTGGCTCGCTCGCACGCACGGGCGGCAGACTGCACATGACCGCACGCGGAAGGGAACGGCATGGCAGCGAGGACGTCCCCAACGGAACGCCAGAAGCGACTGGGCATCGAGCTGCGCAAGATGCGCACGTCAGCGGGCGTCACAGCAGAGTTCGCAGCCGGACTGCTCGGCATCGACCGGGGGAAAATCTCCAACATCGAGTCAGGCGTACGCCCCATCAGCGCCGATCGCCTGCGCACACTGGCCTGCAACTGCGACTGCACGGACGAGACCTTTATCGACGCTCTGGTCGAGATGGCCCAGCCGGGCAGACGCGGCTGGTGGGAAAGGTACCGGGGTTCACTTCCCCAGGGACTCCTGGACATCGCCGAGTTGGAGGCGTACGCAATCCGCATGCGAGCCGCGTACTCCATGCACATCCCAGGGTTGCTCCAGACGTCGGACCATGCACTCGCTGTCTTCCGTGTGGTGGTCCCTCACCTGCCCGAGCACGAGATCGCCCTCCGGCTCGCCCATCGCGTGGAGCGCCAGCAGATCCTGGACGGGGACAATTCCCCCGGGTTCGTGGCGATCGTCCACGAAGCGGCTCTACGTATGCAGTTCGGCGGCCCGCGTGTGGCACGAGCCCAGCTCAACCATCTGCTGAAGAGGTCCGAACAGGAGAACGTAACCCTGCTTGTCCTCCCGTTCGAGGCGGGTGCGTTTCCGGGCGCCGGGCAGACGGTGCTCTATGCGGAAGGGCCAGTACCGCAGCTTGACACCGTCCAGATCGACAACTCGCACGGCCCGGATTTCCTTTACGCGGATACACAGTTGGCGAAGTACCGTGCCCACCTGAACTGGATGGAGGAGATCGCGCTGCCTCCCGGGAGTTCGCGGGACTTCATCCGCAACATCGCGCGCCACCTCTGAGGAGACGAACCGATGGCTGAGATCAACTGGGAAGACGCGTTCTGCGGCGAAGGCAACTCCTGCTTCCGCATAGGGACCGATACCGACGGCAACGCCTACATCGCCGTCCTCGGCGAGGAGGACCGCTACCTCACCGACAGCCAGGACGCCCTGCGGAATCTGATCCGGGACATCAAGGCGGGCAAGGCCGACCACCTGCTCTGACGCCCGCGGTCCCGGCCGTACCGGCCGGACTGGTGGCCGGGCCACAGAGGGGGCGGTGCCCCGAGGCCCGGCCGGTGGTGACCGTCAGCTCTGGGTGCCTGAGCCGGCGTCGGCGCCCGGTACTTCGCCGCGCGGGAACGAGACCTCGACACGGCGGTTCTTCTTGCGGCCCTCTTCCGAGCCATTGTCTGCGATGGGGTAGTCCTCGCTGTACCCACGGATCTCGAACGTGATGGTGGAGTCGAGTGACTTGTTCAGCTCCTGCTGCACGGCGTCCGCGCGCTTCTTGGACAGGACCTTGCCATGCTCGTACGAGCCGAGGTCGTCGGTGAAGCCGAAGACGCGGATCTTGGTCGCCTTCTGGGCGATGATCTCGTCGGCGATGGCCTTGATGCGGGAGGCGGCCTCCGCGTTGAGCTTCGCGCTGTCCTTGCCGAAGAGCACTTCGGCCTGAAGCGCGAACTTCACGTCGGAGTTGGTGTCCTCGCGCCGCTCCTCGCCGCCGAGGTCTTCGACGACGGACTTGATGTCGATGACGCGCGCGGGGGCGAGGGTGCCTCCGTCCGCCAGCTTGAGGCCCGGCGAGTTGCCGTCCACCTCCGGGGGTGGCGACGAAGTGGTACTGCCGGGCGGTGCGCTGGGCGCGGGCTCGGCGTGAGCGCTCGTCACGGACAGGCCCGCGAGCAGCGCTGTCGTCGCCAGAGTGGTCATGGCGAAATGCGCTGGGCGACTTCGGGAGAAGGTGAAGGACATGGGGTCACTCACCGTCGGAGATCTCGATGGTGGCCGGAGGCATGTCGGCGATCTGGAAGTCGACCTTGGTGGTGCTCGCAGGCGGCGCGGGGAACTGGGCATACCAAGTCTTCTCGTCACCGTTCCTGAACCCACCAGAAAATTGAGTGCACAGGCAGCGCCCATCGGTGTCCCGGAGAACGAGATACTTCTTCTTCCCAGTCTTGTCCACCAGGGATGCTCCGGCCATGGATCCAGAATTACCCGCCAGCTCCCGCTCATCCCCTTGCCATCCCGGCGCCGACCACCGGCTTCCGCTACCGTTCTGAACCTTTCCTTCCACAGTCACAAACCCCCCCTCGTCCCGTACGGCAGAGTTGACAGTGAGAGCGATATTTTCCCCTCCCTTCACTTCTGCCAGCACAGGTCCCTCTGTCGGCGCTTCGGCTTCCCTCTCCTTCGGTTTTTCGTCGCCCTCTTTGCCCTTGTCGGTGGGAGACGAAGCTGAACTTGATTTGGACTTTCCGTCATCACCCCCGCCACAACTGGCCACCGTGAGTACCAATCCAGTCGTAATCGCCATTGCGGCCATTACCTTTCGAGCCCTCATGGCGTACCGCATACTCATCAGCAACTCTTCCTTGTCTTCACGTTCGCTCATCACTCGGCCAGGTGCACAGAGAAAAGATCATTCGCCTCGGGCGGATCGGCCATCTCCTCGATCGGGGTCTTCGGGTCTATTTTCCAGATCCCGCTGCCCTCACAGTCGATTTCGATGAGCTCCGACGGATCGCTGTCTCCCACGATTTCACAGCGGGGCTCGATCACTGCGGTGGCGTCGGCCTTGGCGCGCATGCTCTCCGTACCGGGGATTACCGAGTCACCCACGGTGAAGCGAGTTTCGATTTTTGCCCTGAAAGCCAGGTAGCCGTTGACTTCGATCACCTCTACGCCATCATCAAGATTCGAGTCGTTCTCATCGGCGAGCTGGGCCGCAGCAGCTTGATACCCGTCACCGGGGAAGTCCCCCTCAGCCATCAACCATTCGGTCCACGCTTCTGGATCATCCAAGTAGTCAAAGAAGCCGTCGGTCAGCTCGTTCCGTACGTCTTGGGCAGCCGCAAGGGCAGCCGCATCAGCAGCCGACTGGCCACCATTTCGGGCGACGGCCGCCTGTGCAAAGGCGAAGTAAGCGAACGCAAGAAAGAGCAGACCCCCCACCACCACGACGTACATGGGGAGGGTCTGCCCTCGGTCCTGCCGAAGTCCGGCAATCATCAACCGCCGGTGATGTCGTTCACCGCGTCGCCAATGGCCCCCGAAATCGTGTCGTCCAGGTTCAGTTCCCGGACCGCCACCACGATCAGCGCGATCACGACGACCAGGCCGGCGTACTCCACCACGCTCGCGCCCTCGTCGGCTCGCTGCTGCATGCGCGTCACGACCGTGTTCCGCCAGTTGTTGATCGCGAGCCGGGTCTTCGTGGCGGTCTTGAGCGTGATGTTCTTCGGCATGGGGGACCCCTCCGGGTTCGGCCGGCCGACAGTCGGCCGTCGTGTGCGCCTCTTCGTCTGCGGTGCCGCTTTCGACATGAGGAACATACGCCGGAACAGAGGGAACGTCAGAGGGTCCGTGGGCCCAAATCTGGGCCCAAAGCCGGGTCCGGGTCCGGGTCGGTGCTGTCGTCGTCCGTTCAGCCATGGCTCGTCGTCCCCCTCGCCGACCCCAGCCACAGCGCGATCGCTTCGCTCCTGCTCGCGCTGTGAAGTTTCGCGAAGATGCGGTTGATGTGGTTCTTGACGGTCTTCTCGCTGATGAAGCAGGTGGCGGCGATCTGCTGGTTGCTCATCCCCGACGCGATCAGGTCCATGACCTCCACCTCCCTCGAACTCAGCCCGAAACCGGGCCTGTTGCCGGACTTCTGTGCCTGCTGAGGCCGCTGCCGGTCCGTCATTGGATACTGTGCCACGAACGGTTGCACCTGCGAAGGGCTTTCTCCGGGTCGCTCCGAATCCGAGACATCTGGCTCCCCCTTGGCCTCGTACGAAGCGTGTGCAGTCGCATCGCGGGTCGCGGCGTGGCCAGGAATCCGGCCCGCGCCCGTGTACGGCGTGCCCGTGGCGTACGCCGTGCCGATGCCTTCGGGGAGCCCTCCCGCACCGGCCGGTGGAATGCCGCACCCGGCCCGCATGTGGGCCAGCAGAGCGTCCTGGGCCGAGGCCGTGAAGTGGGCGCGGCCCTCCTTGATGTCGCGTACGGCGCCCACCAGCTGTTCCGCGGTGAACTCGCCGTGCACCAGGTAGCCGCCCGCGCCCAGCCGCAATGCCTCGCGCACGATCTCGCTCTCGCGGCTGTACGTCAGCATCATCACCGGCGCCAGCTGGACCAGGTACGGCAACGCGGAGATGCCGTCGACGCCCGGCATCCGGACGTCCAGCAGCACCACGTCCGGCCGGTGGTGCCGGACTGCCGTCAGGGCCTGGCGGCCGTCGGCCGCCTCCGCGACGACCTCGATGTCGTCGCGGCCACCGAGCAGGACGGCGAGACCGGCCCGTACGACCGGATTGTCGTCGGCGACGACGACGCGCAGGAGGGACGACGGGCCGAAGGGGTCGGGGGGAGGGGTGGAGGGAGGGGCGGGGGCGGGGAATGCCGCTGCCGGCCGCGGAACGCGGACCCGGGCGGGGGTGTGTTCCGAGCGGGGTTCCCCCGTGTGCGAGGACGTGTGCTGGGACACGTGCGACGGCGACGACGCGGGCCGGCGGGGCCCGGAGCCGTACGAGCTTTCGTCCGGCATGGTGCGGCCTCCTCTCGGGAGAGCGGTTCGGGTGGGTTCAGGTGAAGGCGGGGGTCACGTGGGGGCGGGGGTCACGTGGGGGCGGGGTGGGCCGGTCTCGGTGGCGGCGGGGTGGCCGGGACGCCTCCGGAGGCGAGCGATCCGGCCGGCAGTTCCAGGCGTACTTCGGTGCCTCCCGCGCTGCGGCCCCGCCCGATGCAGATACGAGCGCCGATGCCGGCCGCCCGCTCGACCATCCCCACCAGGCCGAAGTGGCCGGCCTTGCGGAGGTCGTCGAGGCTGATGCCCGCGGGCAGGCCCGGGCCGTCGTCCAGCACGCTGACGCGCAGCGCACCGCCGACGAGGCCGAACTCCACCGTGACCCGGGTCGCGTGGGCGTGGCGGTGGCTGTTCTCCATGGCTTCCGCGGCGATCGTCAGGAGGTGACGTGCGACCGTGTGCGGAACGGTCACGGCCGGCGCGGGTACGCCGCCCACCGGGCGGAACGCCGTCTCGGTGCGCGTACGGTGTCCGAAGTCGGCCAGGCGCGCGGCGAGTTCGTCGGCGATCACCACTCCCCCGGTGTCGTAGTCCGCCTGCCTGCGCAGGTCGGAGAGGATCTCGCGGGATTCCGCCGCCGCCCGCCGCGCCGCACGCGCGACCATGCCCGCCTGGTGTTTCACGGTCAGCGGGTCCATGCGGTCGGCGGACCGCTCCAGCCCCTCCGCCGCCAGGGCGACGCCGTGCAGGGTCTTGGCGACCGAGTCGTGCATCTCCCGGGCCAGACGCGCGCGCTCGCCCTCCACCGCGTCCGTGACCGCGAGCCGGGCATTGGCCTCGGACAGGGCCTGGGTGGCTGCCCCGAAGCGGAACATCAAGTTGCGCAACGTCACGCCGATGATTCCGGCCGCCACACAGAAACCGCTGATCAGGAGCGTGCTGGCCGGGCTCGCCATCCGCTGGGCCCAGGCCGTGTAGGCCGCCGCCAGCAGGAGGATCTGGATGGCGGTGAAGATCCCCGCGCCCCTCCACCCGTACAGCAGGCCGGCGAGGAGCGGCGTACACACGGTGGCGTAGCCGAGGGCCGAGTCGGGTGAGGCCGTCAGCAGCAGGACGGATCCGAAGACCAGGTCCACGCCCATCAGCGTGCGGTACTTGATGAGGAGGGGGCCGATCACCTCCCAGTCGCGGAGCACCGCGTACGAGCCGACGAAGCTGAAGACCACGGCTCCCCCGACCAGCCAGCCGCCGAACTGCCCGCCCGCCCTGGCCAGCGCGAAGGGCGCGCCGAGCGCGATCATGGCGAGGCGGAAGCCGAAGACCTGGCGGCACAGCGCCTGGAGGGCGTTGATCTGGATCGGAATGCTCGGTGCGGGTACGTCGTCGGCGAGGGCGGACGCGACCGGCACGTCGAACGGCACGTCGAACGGGGCCGTCGCGCCGCCCTCGACCGTCCCGCCTCTGCCCCTGCTTCCGCTTCCGTTTCCGGCTCCGGCTCCGTTTCCGTTTCCGGCTCCGCCTCTGCGCCGGATCGTGTGGAGTGCCATGGCCCGTCAGCCGCCGAAGACCGAGCCGAAGTCGGTCTCCGACCCCAGGAACATGTTGGTCACGATGAGGAGCAGCGTGGCCGGGACCATGAAGGCGAGCGTGACGACCGTCGTCTTGGGGATCGCCTTCGCGGCACGGCGCCGGGAGTTCTGGGCATCGGTGCGCCGCATGTCGTTGGCGATCTGGATCAGGGTGTCGGCGATCGGCGCGCCGAGCTCCTCGCCCTGCTGGAGCGCCGTCACGAACTGGGAGACCTGCTCGGACTCGTTGCGTCTGCGCAGTTCGTCGAAGGCCTGGCGCCGGCTCACGCCCATGTCCATCTGGCGCAGGGTGATGCGGAGTTCGTCGGCCCACGGGCCTTCGTACTTCTCCGCGACGCGGTCGAGCGCCTGCCGGAAGCCGAGGCCCGCGCTGACGACGACGGCGAGGACGTCGAGGAAGTCGGGCAGGGTCCGCTCGATGACGTCCTTGCGTTCCCTGATGGCCTGCCAGATGGTGACGTCCGCGGCGAACCAGCCGTACGCGACGCAGAACACACTGAACAGCGGCAGGTCCTGCAGCAGGAGGACGAGGGCGGAGAAGCCGCCGAACAGGCCGTACACGGCGCGGCGCGCGGCGTACCGGTCGACAGTGAGGCCGCCGGGGTTGCCCGCCGTGTCGATCTTGCGGCGCTTCCTGTCGACCGCCTTCGGCCCCATGAGGCGGAGCACGCCCGGGGTGAACCGCATGCCGAGGCGGTCGACGGCCGATTCGGTCCCGGAGACGCGCGAGGCGCCGATCTCCAGGGCGACGGCCAGGTCCCCCGGGATCTTGGCTTCGGCGCGGTACATCCTGACGCCCTGGAAGACGCCGGCGACGCTCAGCCCGACCAGCAGCGCGAGTCCCAGTCCCACCATGCCGGACACCTCCTGTTTCAGCTCGTACGGGCGATTCGGTCGCCAGGGGTTCAGACGTCGACCTTGCCCAGGCGGCGCATCACGATGAAGCCGAGGGCGTAGAGGCCGATGGCCACGATCACGATGATCTGGCCGATCGGGTTGCTGGTCATCCGGGCCATGGAGCCCGGGGTGACGGAGTTGAGCATGATCATCGCGCCGAGGCCGAGCAGCGGGATCGTGTACGCCGTGGCGTTGACCTCGGCCAGCATCGTGCGGACCTCGCGTCGCGTCTCCTTGCGTTCCTCCAGCGTCTCGGTGAGGTTGCGGAGCGATCCGACGACCGTGCCGCCGGCCCGGTTGGAGAGGACCAGGGTCGTGACCAGGACGACGAGCTCACGCGACGGCAGGCGTTCGGCCAGTTCGCCCAGGGCGTCGTCGATGGACCGGCCGACCGCCAGCTGGTTCGCCACGCCCGCCAGTTCCTCGCCCGCCGGTGCCTCCAGCTCCTCGGCCGCCATGCTCAGCGCGGTACGGAGGGCGAGTCCCGCGGCCGTCGCGTTGGCCAGGATGCGGGACAGGTCGGGGAGCTGGTTGATGAAGGCCTCGATCCGCTTCTGCCGCTGCCAGCTGAGGAAGGCACTGCCTCCCCAGACGGCGGCGAGCCCGGCGACGGGGCCGAAGAAGGGGGCCAGTACCGAGGAGGCGATCAGCCAGAGGGCGGCCACGCCGACCACCACGTAGACGAAGAACTCCCCCGCCGTCAGGTCGAGTCCGGTGGCCGAGAGACGCAGGTGGATCCTCTTGCCGAGGGCGGTCCTGCGGAGCCGTCGGTCGACCCCCGCGAACCGCCGCTGCCGGCGCGTGCCGTGGCGGCCGTCCGTGAGGGCCAGGCGGTCGACGAGGGCGGCGCGCTGGGCCTTGCCCGAGACGTAGGTGTGGAGCCCGGCGATGCCCAGGACGCCGCAGAGCAGCGTGCCGCCGATCGCCAGCATTGCGGAATTGTTCATGCGTACCTACTGGGCCTCTCGGACGTGGAGCGGGCTGAGCGGGTCGTCGAGTTCCGCCACGCCGAACGCGGGCGGAACCGGCTCGTTCGCGAGGTGGAGCCGTTCGGCGACACGGCGGGGCAGGCCGAGGTGTTCGAACCGCCCGTGGACGATGCGGTCCGCGCTCATCGGCTGGGCGACGAAGCGCGAGACGGTGGCGATCTGGAAGCGTTCGCGGCCGTGGGACACGAGGATCGCGATCTCGCTGATCCTGCGGGAGCCGTCGGCCATGCGCGCCAGCTGCACGATGACGTCGACGGCGCTGTTGATCTGGTCCCTGAGCGCCTCGAACGGGATCTCGACCTCCGACATCGAGCCGAGCGTCTGGAGGCGCATCAGCGCGTCCTCGGCGCTGTTGGCGTGGACGGTGGCGAGCGAGCCGTCGTGGCCGGTCGACATCGCCTGGAGCATGTCGAGGGTCTCGCCGCCGCGCACCTCACCGACGATGATGCGGTCGGGGCGCATGCGCAGGGAGTTGCGCACGAGGTCGCGGATGGTGATCTGGCCCTTGCCCTCGACGTTGGGCGGGCGGGTCTCCAGGCGGATGACGTGCGCCTGCTGGAGCTGGAGCTCCGCCGCGTCCTCCACGGTGATGATGCGCTCGTGGTCGGGGATGAGACCCGACAGCGCGTTGAGGAGCGTGGTCTTGCCGGAGCCCGTGCCGCCGGACACGATGACGTTGAAGCGGGCCCGCACGAGGGCCGACAGCAGCATCAGCATCTGCTCGTCGAGCGTGCCGAGGCCGATCAGTTCCTGGAGCCGGTACGCGCGCGGGAAGCGGCGGATCGTGAGCGTCGGGCCGGTGAGGGACAGCGGCGGGATGATGACGTTGACGCGCTCGCCGGACGGCAGGCGGGCGTCGACCATCGGATTGGACTCGTCCACGCGGCGGTTGACGGTCGAGACGATGCGCTCGATGGTCTGCATCAGCTGCTCGCTGGACGCGAAGCGCATGGGGAGCTGCTCGACGCGGCCGGCCCGCTCGACGAAGATCGAGTCGGGGCCGTTGACCATGATCTCGGTGATGGACGCGTCTTCGAGGAGCGGTTCGAGTACGCCGAGCCCGAGCGCCTCGTCGACGACGCGGCGGATGAGCTGGGAGCGTTCGGCCGTCGAGAGCACCGGGCCCTCGCGGCTGATGATGTGGGCGAGTACGCGCTCCAGCCGGGCCCGCCGCTCGCCGGCCGCGAGCGAGGACATCTCCGCGAGGTCGATCTCCTCCAGCAGCTTGGTGCGGTAGGTGGCGACCAGGTGGCCGTCCTCCCTGCCGCCCGCGTGCTCGTCGGGGGCGGTGATGCGTGCCCGCAGGCTCATGTGCGTGACTCCTCGCCGGTGCGGATCGCTCGTGCGGATCTTTCGTACGGGGTGGGGCGGTTACGGCTCTTCCTCGTCGGCGGGCATCGTCACCGAACGCTCGACCTCGCCGAAGTCGTCCATGCCGGGGACGACCGAAGGGATGGACACCACGGCCGTCGCGGTGACGTTGCCGCCGAATCCGATGGTTGTGCGCTCGGCCATCCAGTCGCTCATCGCCGCCTTTCCCGTGGCCTCACCCTGTCCCCGGTACTCCTCCTGCGCCTCCGTACGGGCCGCCGCCCGTGCCGCGGTGCCCGCCTGGGAGGCGGCGTAACCGACGATGCCGAGCTGGATTCCGGCCATGGCGACGATCAGCAGGATGGGCAGGAAGCCGGCGAACTCCAGGATGGCTGCGCCCCGGTCGCGGTCGTGGCCGTGGCCGTTGATGCGGCGGCGTAAGAACCTCATGGCCCGTCTCCCTCCAGGGCGGCGCCCGCGTCGCCGTCCACTTTCCACGGGAAGTTGCCGGCCCCGGGGAAGAGGACCGGGGTGGTGAGCCCGACGCGTGCCTTCCACAGGTTGCCTTCCGGGATGCAGGAGATCTCGGCGTCGCCCTGCCACGAGGACGGCAGGTGCTCCTTGGCCGCGGCCTCGCACGCCGCGGCGGTCCCGCCGCCGCTCGTCGCCGCCGCCGTGGCCGCCCGCGCCCCCTCGTCCGCCGCGTTGCCCGCCAGCGAGAACGTGTAGCCGAAGAGGACCGCCTGCCACATCGCGACCATCACGAAGATGATCAGAGGGGCCATTCCGGCCAGCTCGACCGTGACGGCACCGCGGTCCCTGTCCTTGCCCCGTCCCCGGAGCCCGATCGCCCCCCGGTCGCTCCGCAGCAGCCTTCCGGCGCCCTTGGGGCCCGCGCCCGCCGCCGGTTTCACCAGCCCCAGCTCGCCCGCCAGCGCCCACAGTGCCTGCTTGACCGTGCTGCGGCTGTCCAGGTCCTGCATGCGGCCCGCGTCCGTGGCCGCCTGGAGTTCCTTGAAGTTGGCGGGGATCGCGGCGCGGGCGACCTTCGTGCCCGTGATCCGCTCGACCAGCGGCGGCTGGATTTCCGTGTTGCGGTTGTGGCGGTTGACGACGGTGTCCGTCTCCTCCGCCTTGCGGATCTGGAGGCGGTCCCACATCCGCACCATGCGCTTGGCCGCCCGGACCGCCACCACGTCCGGGGTGACGACGAGCAGCGCCCGGTCGGCCATCTCGACGGCTGCCGCGTTGGCGCTGTTCATCTGCGTACCGCAGTCGACGACCACGACCTCGTAGCGGTTGCGGAGCGCGCTCACCACCTGGCGCGCCACCCGGTCGGTGACCTCCTCGCCCCGCTCGCCCTCGGCCGGCGCGAGCAGCAGGCTGATGCCCGTGGGGTGGGAGAAGACCGCGTCCTGGAGGACGCGCGGCGAGATGTCGGCGATGCCCGCCAGGTCGACGATCGACCGCCGGAACTGCACGTCGAGGTACGACGCCACGTCCCCCGACTGGAGGTCCAGGTCGACCAGGGCGACCGTACGCCCCGACGCCTTCGCCGCGAGTGCCAGCTGTACGGCGACGACCGTGGCCCCGGTGCCGCCTTTCGCGCCCGTCACCGTCACCACCGTGCCGCCGGGGCCCGTGAAGACGTCCGGCCCCGTGCCCAGGTGGCGGCGTACGCCCGTGGACCAGGAGGCGGCGCCCTGCACCCGGGCCGCCAGCTCCTCGTAACCGAGCGGCAGTCCGACCAGCCCGCGCGCGCCGGAGTCCATGGCGGCCGTGAAGAGCGCGGGGCTGGTGTCGGCGGTGACGAGGACGACGCCGACCGCCGGGAAGCGCAGGGCGACCTCCCGGATCAGCTCCAGCGCGGGCACCGGGCCGATGCGCTCGTGGACGAGGACCACCTCGGGCAGCTCGTCGAGCGATTCGCCCGCGAGCCGCGCGAGGGTGTCGAGGAGGGAGGTGGAGTCGGCGACGGGCGGGGCCGGTTCCGCGTCGGGGAGCTGGCTGAGGAGGGTGGTGATGGCGCGGGCGGCATCGGGGTCGCCGACCGCCGGGAGGATACGAGTCGTCATACGCCGGTCCTCACTTGTCCCCGTCGAGGGTGTACTCACGGTCGCGCGGCGAAATCGTGGTGTCGCTGCCGTCCGCCACCAGCGCCAGCCGCACGTGCTCGGCGAACGACTCCGCGTACGCCACGCGCTGGGCGTCGAGCGTGTTGAGCGCGAAAGTGATCGGTACCGCGTCGGTGGCCCTGCGGTTGCGGTCGCTGCGGTCCGGCTCCAGCGCCGTGATCTTGCCGACGTCGAGCACGCGGGCGCCGGAGACGATGACCTGGGACTTGTCCGGCTGCCCCTCTTCCTCGCCCTCGAAGGTCGCGTAGATGTTCACGCGCGCACCGGGGTTGATCTTGCCCGCCACCCCCGTCGCCGCGTCGATCATGATCGCGATCTCCTGCTCCCCCGAAGCCAGTTCGGGTTTCTTGACGATCATGTCGCTCTGGAGCAGCGAGCCCTTCTGGAGCTGGGTCACCGCGATCTTTCCGCGCACCTCGGATATGTCGGTCACGGCATTGGCGGAAAGCCACCGCTCGGGCATCGAGATCTTCTCGAACTGGCCGGCTTCCAGCTGCTTGTAGGGCGCCACGTCGTTCTTGAGCCGGTACGCCGACACTTCCGGCCCCACCTTGGAGTTCACATCCCTGATCACCGAGAGCACGCCGGCGAACGCCCCGAAGGCGCAGAGAACCGAGAGGAGCAGCAGAATGACGCCGCGGCGCTGACGTGAGTTCATGGAGAAGGGCTACCTCGATCAGGAACGTCGGTTCAACGGACAGTGAGCGGGGTGGTGCGCGCGCACGAAACGGTGGAACAGCTGTGCTGCCCGAGGGACATCGTGCCCGCACGGCGCTAGGGCGACCCCTGGTTCAGGACACCGACCGCGCGGGACCGGTTCTCGGGCGGGGTGACGGGGGCCGAACAGAACCCGCAGCGGTCACCGATGAGTTCGATCCCGCACCAGTGGCAGCGCTCGCGCCGTACGGACGCCACCAGTTGGTAGAGGACCGAGATGTCCGGCAGGAAAGCGGCGAACTCGATCATCTTCGCCGTGCCCCACCAGCGCGGGGAGTCGGCGGGCAGCGCGGTCTCCTGGACACCCTGGACCTGCCAGGCGGGGGCGAGTGTCCCGGTGACCCAGTCGGAGACCAGGTTCCCCTTTCCGACGAGCAGCTGGGTGGAGAACTCCGGTCCGGTCAGGCCCGCCCCGGCCCCCGCCCCCGCGCCGGTGCCCCCGCTCCCGATCCTGATCAGCTCGGGGTTCGGATTGGTCAGTACGCCGAACTGCGTGCCCGGCATCCACGACTTCGCGTGCGACTTGAGGCTGACCGGCACCCGGTCGAGTTTCGTGACCGAGTTGAGCAGCGCGCCCGCGTAGATGTAGTGCGACAGCAGCCGGGCCGCCGACGCGACGACGCCCGCGCTGAAGTCGCAGATCGACAACTGCCGCAGCTGGCGCACGAGCACGCCGATCGCCAGGGGCGGCAGATCGAGCTTCAGCAGGGCCAGCCGGTCGGTCTCCAGCATCGACCGGACGGTGTGCAGACGGTGTTCGTGGGCGGCGGGGAGGGATGCGGGGTAGACGGCGACGACGTAACCGTGCCGCTCCAGCATGACGCTCATGTCGACGAGCGCGGCTTCGAGCGGCTGCGCGTCCGGGGCCTGGAGCAGGGCGGCCGTCGGGGTCTGCTGGTCGGCGGGCGGCAGCACCAGGTCGGCGCTGGTGACTGCGATCGCGGTCGGCACGTTGGTTTCCCCGTCCACTCCGTACGCCGAGGTCCGGTGTACGCAGATCGATACTGCTCCGTCGTGCTGCACCAGCACTTTATCCACGGCTTACCGGGTGAAAAACGCTTTTCGTTTTTCTTGTACGGGGCCGTCGACGGGGCGAGGGCGGGGAACCACTGGTGGCTCCGGGGGTTTCCGGCCGTCCCAGGCGCTTCAGGGCCGGTTCCCTGTTCTCGGCGTTCTCGGCGTTCTCGGCGTTCTCGGCGGGCGGGATGACCGAAACCAACGCAAGGCAGGTTCAACCGCCCCCGCATGTCCGACGTGGACCTCTTGTGACGGCATGAGAGCGCGTCATGTTCCGGGCGCGGGACGGTGTCGCCGGGGGACCGGTCCTGCCGACCACTCGGCCTCCGCGGGCCGGAGGACCTGGCCCTAGCGTTCACTTCCTCTCCATTGCAACGAGCAGAGCGGTTGTCGTTGCTTTACCTTCAAGGTGGTTGCAACAGTTTCCCTACGCTTACCTGAGAAGATGCGGATTCCGCGCAACGGATTCATTGTCGAAATCAGGAAAGCAACGTAGCTTTTCGGGTGTCGGAAACAACGAGCCAGCACGGGAGAGCATGATGCAGAAGTTCGACACCCCCGCCCCGGTCTCCGCCGTCCTGGACACCCCCGCCGGACGCGTCCAGTTCATCGCCGCGGACCGCGCCGACACCCTCGTCGAGGTCCTGCCCGCCGACCCCTCCAAGAGCCGCGACACCGAGACCGCCGAGCAGACCACCGTCGCCTGCGCCGACGGCGTCCTGCGGATCCACACCCCCGAGCCCGACAGCGGGCTCCTCGGCTCCTCCGGATCCCTGGAAGTCACCGTCCAGCTGCCCGCCGGTTCCCGCATCGAGGCCAAGGCCGCCGGCGCCGAGCACCGCGGCGTCGGACGCCTCGGCGACATCACCTTCGAAGGCGCGTACCGCCACATCAGGATCGACGAGGCCGCGAGCGTCCGCCTCACCGCGATCGACGGCGACATCGAGGTCGGCCGGCTGGGCGGCCCCGCGGAGATCAGCACCGCAAGGGGCGACATCCGGATCAACGAGGCCGTGCGCGGCGCGGTCGTGCTCCGCACCCGGTCCGGCGACATCTCGGTCACCGCCGCCGCCGGTGTCTCGGCGACCCTGGACGCCGGCACCGACTACGGCCGCGTCAGCAACGCCCTCAGGAACGACGGCACCGCCGGACTCGACATCCGCGCCACCACCTCCCACGGCGACATCACCGCCCGCAGCCTCTAGAAGCGCGGAACCGGAACGGACTCGGCCACACCTCACACGAACAGGTGGAACACATGACGGAGAACAGCACTTCCCCGGCCGGCTCGAAGTGGACCGGCATGGTGCCGGTCGACGACACGGCCCTGGCCGTCACCGACACCGGCGGCCCCGGCATCCCCGTGGTCTACCTCAACGGCCAGTTCGCCACCCAGGGGTACTGGCGGCGGGTCGTCGCCGAACTGGGGACGGGGTGGCGGCACATCACCTACGACGAGCGGGCCCGCGGCAAGTCGAAGCGTTCGGCGGACTACTCCTTCGAGGCCGCCGTCCGGGACGTCGACGCCGTCCTCGCGGCCAGGGGGGTGGACCGGGCGCTGGTGGTGGGCTGGTCCTACGGGGCGTTCGTCGGGGCGCACTGGGCCAGCCGGAATCCGGAGCGCGCCCTGGGCGCGGTCCTGGTCGACGGCGCGTTCCCGTACGACTGGCTCGACGAGGCCATGGAGCAGCGGATCCGCAAGCTGTTCCGGCGGTTGGGCTGGGTCCTGCCGCTGCTGCGCCCGACGGGCCTGACCCCGCGGATGACCGCCGGACAGCAGGCGGACAGCAACATCGAGATCGGCGTGATCTCCCGCGAGCGCGAGCTGGGCCCCGTGCTGGACGGCATCACCGTCCCGGTGCGGTACGTGGTCGCCTCGGGGACGTCCTTCGGAAGCCGCGGTGACGAGCAGGAACGGATACGCGCCGGCCTCGACGCGGTGACCGCCCGCAACGCGAACATCCGGATCGGCGCGAAGGTCGCCAGCAACCACGGCACGATCCTGAAGAAGGAGTTCCCGGCCATCGCCGAGGCCGTACGCACGGTCGCCGCCCTCGGCCGCGGGGAGCACTGAGGCCACGGCCGGCGCACCGACGGCAACCGCACGTCGACCGCACGTCCTCGCCACCGTCGCGTACAGCCGCCGCCCGGCGAAGCCCCGGCCCGCCGTGCCGGACGGCAAGATCGTTCCTTGACGCCAACGGCCGTTCCACCGCGCTGCGGGCCGCAACCCCTTTCTCCGCCAGAGGTATTGACAACTCAATTGGTCTGAACCATTTTAGCGACCAACAACAAACGGTGGCCACCGTCCCAGTGACTCCTCCCCACACTCCCCCACCGGAGGCAGCAAGTGGACCGCCCAGCACTCCCCCGACTCACCCTCACCGCCGCCCTCACCGCGGCCACCGTCGCCCTCGCCGGTCTGGCCGCTCCCGTCGCGCAGGCCGCCGATCTGAACGTCGCCAAGAACGCCGGCTTCGAGTCCGGGCTCAGCAACTGGGCCTGTTCCGCGGGCAGCGGCGCCACCGTCTCCTCCCCCGTGCACGGTGGCGCCGCCGCCCTCAAGGCCACCCCCGGCGGGCAGGACAACGCCCGCTGTTCGCAGAGCGTCGCCGTGAAGCCCGGGGCGACGTACACGCTCAGCGCCTGGGTGCAGGGCGGGTACGCCTACCTCGGCGCGAGCGGCACCGGTACGACCGACGTCTCCACCTGGACGCCCGGCTCGTCCGGCTGGAAGCAGCTCACCACCAGCTTCAAGGCGGGCCCGTCCACGACCTCCGTGACGGTCTACACGCACGGCTGGTACGGGCAGAGCGCCTACTACGTCGACGACGTGTCCGTCTTCGGGCCCGACGGCGGCGGTGGCACCGACCCCGAGCCGGGCATACCGGCCGCCCCCGCCGGGCTCACGGTCGGCGCCACGACACCGTCGTCCGTCGCCCTCTCCTGGTCCGGCGTCAGCGGCGCCACCGGCTACAACGTCTACCGCGGTGGTACGAAGGTGCAGTCCGTGAGCGGGACCTCCGCGACCGTCTCGGGGCTGGCCGCGGACACCGCGTACGACTTCCAGGTCACCGCCACCAACTCCGCCGGCGAGTCCGCCAAGTCCGCGTCCGTCAGGGGCCGGACCGCCCTCGGCGGCGGCGACCCCGGGCCCGGCCCGGCGGTGCCCAGGCACGCGCTGACCGGCTACTGGCAGAACTTCGACAACGGCGCGACCGTGCAGAAGCTGCGCGACGTGCAGGCGCAGTACGACATCATCGCCGTGTCGTTCGCCGACTCGACCGCGACACCCGGCCAGATCGTCTTCAACCTCGACCCGGCCGTCGGATACGCGAGCGTCGCCGACTTCAAGGCCGACATCGCCGCCAAGAAGGCCGCCGGGAAGTCCGTGATCATCTCGGTGGGCGGCGAGAAGGGAAACGTCACCATCAACAGTGACGCCTCCGCGACCGCCTTCGCCGACAGCGCCTACGCGCTCATGCGGGAGTACGGCTTCAACGGCGTCGACATCGACCTCGAACACGGCATCAACTCGACGTACCTGACGAAGGCGCTGCGCCAGCTGTCCGCCAAGGCGGGCTCCGGGCTCGTCCTGACGATGGCGCCGCAGACCATCGACATGCAGTCCACCGGTACCGAGTACTTCAAGACGGCGCTCGCGGTGAAGGACATCCTGACCGTCGTCAACATGCAGTACTACAACAGCGGCTCCATGCTGGGCTGCGACGGCAAGGTCTACTCGCAGGGGTCCGTCGACTTCCTCACCGCGCTCGCCTGCATCCAGCTGGAGGGCGGCCTCGACCCGAGCCAGGTGGGCCTCGGCGTACCGGCGTCCACGCGGGGCGCGGGCAGCGGGTACGTCTCCCCGTCCGTCGTGAACGCCGCCCTGGACTGCCTGACGCGCGGGACGAACTGCGGCTCCTTCAAGCCCGCCAAGACCTATCCCGGGCTGCGCGGCGCCATGACCTGGTCCACGAACTGGGACGCGACGGCCAGCAACGCCTGGTCGAACGCGGTGGGACCGCACGTCCACAACCTGCCGTAACCGGCGGGAAAGTCCCGGCAGCGCCGCCGCTCCCCCGGCGGCGCTGCCGCGTCCGTCACTCGAAGAGTTCGCGCAGCTGCTGCACGCACAGCACGACGAACAGCAGGCCCGCCGCCACCAGCATCACGTTGCTGAGCATGCCGTTGCGCCATTCGGCGGGCGTACGCGAGGAGTTGAGCAGCCACACCAGCGTGAGCGCCAGGAACGGCATGAAGAACGCGCCGAGCACGCCGTACACCACGACCAGGCCGAACGGCTGGTCCAGCCAGAGCAGCGCCATCGGCGGGAACGTCAGCCACAGCAGGTACGCCCGGAAGGGCAGCGAGCGCTCCTTCACCCCGGCCGCCACCTCCTCCACCGTGCCCTCGTCGGCCGGCGCGCCCTCGCGGTCGCGCCGGAGGCGCTCGACGAAGTCGGCGAACATCAGGCTCACGCCGTGCCAGACGCCGATGAGGGAGGAGAAGGACGTGGCGAAGAAGCCGACGAGGAAGAGCTTGGCGGTGACCGTGCCGTACCGGTCCTCCAGGATCGCGCCGAGGTCGATCAGGCCGCGGTCGCCCTTGGTGAGGGCGAGCTGGGAGGAGTGCAGCAGCTCCGCGCCGACGATCAGCATCGCGACGACGAAGATGCCGGTGGTGATGTACGCGACGCGGTTGTCGAGGCGCATCACCTTCATCCAGCCGGTGTTGGTCCAGCCCTTGGCGTTCACCCAGTAGCCGTACGCCGCCATGGTGATCGTGCCGCCGACGCCGCCGATCAGACCGAGGGTGTAGAGGAGCGAGCCGTCCGGGAGCACGGGGAGCAGGCCGGCGAAGGACGCGCCGACGTCGGGGCCGACGCGGAGCGCGACGTACACGACGACCACGAACATCACGCCGATCAGGACCGTCATGACCTTCTCGAAGACGGCGTACTGGTTGAACCAGACGAAGACCAGGCCGATCAGGCCCATGATGATCGCCCATGTCTTGAGGCCCGGACCGTCGGGGAAGAGCGCGACGACGGGGAGGGCGGAGGACGACATGGCGGTCGCGCCGTAGACGAAGCCCCAGACCACGACGTAGATCGCGAAGTAGACGGTGGTCCACTGCCCGAGACTGCGCCAGCCCTCGAAGAGGGTGCGGCCGGTGGCGAGGTGCCAGCGGCCGGCGGCTTCGGCGAGGGAGATCTTGACGACGCAGCCGATGACGGCGGCCCACATCAGGGTGTAGCCGAACTTGCTGCCCGCGATCAGCGTGGCGACGAGGTCGCCGGCTCCGACACCGGTCGCGGCGACGACGATGCCGGGGCCGATGTACTTCCAACTGGACTTGCGCGGCCGGGACACGGCCTCTGCCGCGCCGCTCTCTGTCGTGCCTGTCATCTCCTGCGTCCTCCTGCTTGTCCCCGAGGGTGATCCAAGTCACCAAAGCGGGGCCGGGGTGTTCGCGCAAGGGGTAGGGCGGGGCCGTGCGTCCGGCGCGTCCTCCCGGCGGTCGAACGGTCGGTCGAACCGCATGGCCGGTCCTCGCCCTTGACCCGTCCATGTCACGCAGTCACCATGTGGCCAGCACCCCGCACGACATGCGTCGCACACCCCCACACTCCCCACCCAGGAGACAGCATGCGACTTCGCATACGCGGAAGAGGGTCCGCCAAGTCCGCCACCCTCGCGGGCCTCGCGGCCCTCGTGGCACTCGCCGTGGCGGCGCCACTCACCGCGAGCGCGACCACGGCCGGGGCACGCCCCTCGCCGGCCGCCGCCACAACGGAAGAAGTGATCAGGCAGTACGAGATCCACGGCCCGGCCACCGCCGCCGCCCGTACCGCCGTCGCGGCCACCGGAGTCTCGGTGGACGAGGCCGACGGCCACTCGGTCGTCGTCAGCGCCAACGCCGCGCAACTGGGGCGGCTCAAGGCGCTCGGATACTCGCCGAAGGCGCTGCCCGGACCGCCCGCGCGCACCGCGGGACAGGCCGTCGAGCCGTTCGACTTCCCGTCCGCCGACTCGCGCTATCACAACTACGCGGAGATGAACGCGGAGATCAACCAGCGGCTCCAGCAGTACCCGAACCTCATGAGCAAGCGCGTCATCGGCAAGTCGTACCAGGGCCGCGATCTCATCGCCATCAAGATCAGCGACAACGTGGCGGCCGACGAGAACGAGCCCGAGGTCCTCTTCACCCACCACCAGCACGCCCGTGAGCACCTGACCGTCGAGATGGCGCTCTACCTGCTGCGCGAGCTGGGCGCGGGCTACGGCTCGGACTCCCGGATCACCAACGTCGTCAACAACCGCGAGATCTGGATCGTGCCGGACCTCAACCCGGACGGCGGCGAGTACGACATCGCCTCCGGCGCGTACCGCAGCTGGCGCAAGAACCGGCAGCCCAACACCGGTTCTTCGTACGTCGGTACCGACATGAACCGGAACTGGAACTACAAGTGGGGCTGCTGCGGCGGCTCCTCGGGCTCGGCCAGTTCCGACACCTACCGGGGCCGGGCCGCCGAGTCCGCGCCCGAGGTGAAGGTCGTCGCCGACTTCGTCCGTTCACGGGTCGTCGGCGGCAAGCAGCAGATCAAGGCCGGCATCGACTTCCACACGTACAGCGAACTGGTGCTCTGGCCGTTCGGCTACACGAACGCGGACACGGCGCCCGGCATGACCCAGGACGACCGCAACGCCTTCGCCGCCGTCGGGCAGAAGATGGCCGCGAGCAACGGCTACACCCCGGAGCAGTCGAGCGACCTCTACATCACGGACGGGTCGATCGACGACTGGCTGTGGGGCGACCAGAAGATCTTCGGGTACACCTTCGAGATGTACCCGGGCTCCTCGGGCGGCGGCGGCTTCTACCCGCCCGACGAGGTGATCGAGCGCGAGACGAGCCGCAACCGCGACGCGGTGCTGCAACTGCTGGAGAACGCCGACTGCATGTACCGGTCGATCGGCAAGGAACAGCAGTACTGCGGCTGAGCGGCAGCGGCCGAGCCTTTGGCAGGTGCGGCCGGAGGGCGCCCGTCCGGCGTCCTCCGGCCGCACACGCGCGCCCGGTCCGTCCGGTGGTCACCGGCCGGCGGTGGTCACCGGCCGAACACCCGGCCGTGCTCGACCGCGCCTGTCAGGCCCAGGCTGTTCGGGGTCAGCGCGCGGGCCCCGGCCGGTGTCGCCGCGGCCGGGGACGGTACGTACCAGACGCCGCCGGTGGAGGAGTTCTCGCCCGGTGCGCCGGCGGCGAGGTCGGCGCGGCCGTCACCGCTGAGGTCCGTGAGCGCCACGGCGGCGCCGAAGCGGTCGCCCGCCTCCGCCGCGCCGGGTATGCCCGCCGTGGACTGGTGGAAGGCGTAGCCGCCGGATCCGCCGTCCGCGCCGTGGGCGGAGCCGGTCAGTACGGAGACCGAGCCGGCCGCGGCCTCGCTGCCGAGTGCCTCCTGGCCGACGCCGACCGCCAGCTCCGGGTAGCCGTCGACGTCGACGTCGCCCGCCGCGACCGCGGCGCCGAAGTCGTCGCCGGACTCACCGGTGCCGGGGACGCCCGGAGTGTCCTGGTTCAGGCAGGCATGGGCGGAACCGAGGCCGGACCCGGGCTTCCCGTCCACCGTGCGCACCGTGCCGCCGACGGCCTGCGGGCAGTACGTCTCCTCCGCCTCCGGGTTGGCCCGCACCCCGCCGAGGACGAGGTCGTCGGCGCCGTCCTTCCCGAAGTCCGCGACGGCGAGGGAGGCGGCGGAATCGGGGGTGGTCCAGTCCCTGACCGGCGCGCCCCGCTCCCAGGCGTAGACGTCGGTGCCGTGGATCTCCTGGCCGGAGTAGGTCACCGCCAGGTCGTCGGTGCCGTTGCCGTCGAAGTCGCCGGTGGCGAGGGCGGTGGGGCCCGAGAACCGGTAGCTCACGACGCTCTGCGCCGGGGCGGCCGGGTCCGGGACGATCGGGCCCGGCTGCCACAGCACTCCGGCCGACTCCTCGTTGCTCGACCGGTACGCCAGGTCCCGGTCGCCGTCGTTGTCGTAGTCGCCGGCCGAGAGGGACCCGCCGAGGTGGGCGTCCTCATGCGAGCCGCGGGCGGCGGTGAACGCGGTGCCGAAGCCGGTGGCGGAGCCGGGCAGCACGGTGATGATGCCGTGCCGGTGGAAGGAGTTGTCGGAGAGCGACTCGTGGGGGGCCGAGACGACCAGGTCCGCGTAGCCGTCGCCGTTCATGTCGTCGGCCACCAGCTGGGAGCCGAACTGGTCGCCCGCCTCCGCGGTTCCGGGCACGCCGGTGGTGTTCTGGCTGATGACGGTGGACCTGGCGGGCCCGTTCCCGCTGCCCCACAGCACGGTCACGTACCCGGCCTTGGCCTTGCCGCCGACGGTCGCCTTCGGCACGCCGACCGCCAGGTCCGCGTACCCGTCGCCGTTGAAGTCGCCCTTGAGGTGGGCGGGCGCCGCGGAGGCGGTGCCCGCGGTCAGGGCCGAGACGGCGAGGACGCCGGCCGAGCAGAGAATCGCGGCCGAGAGGGTCTTTCCGTTGCGCAAGGATCTCTCTGTATGTCGTGAAGAAAGCTGGTGCCGTGAGCCACGGTCAGCGGAATACGGTGGCGGTCGTGACCAGGGCTCGTCCGGGCGCGGTGTCTCCCGGAGAGGTGGATCGGGCCTCCGCAGGTGTGACACCCGAGTCGTACGGAGAGTTGTGCTCGGGTGGCGGCCAAGTGAACGCGTCCGCTCGGGCCGGTGAGGGCGTCCGGCCGGCGCGTCGGGAGACCCCCTCACTGACCGGTGCGGCCCCCGAGGTAGAAGCCCAGCACCGGGGCCAGCTCCGCGAACCACTCCTGGAGCTTCGCCTGGTTGCGGGCGGTCACCGCGCCCTCGTAGAACCTGCCGTCGGGGAGCACCACCGCCACCGTCAGGACATGGCCCCAGGTGCCCGGCTTGCAGTGGACGGTCTGGATGTCCTGCCAGGGGAAGTCGGCCGTGGCGCCGTCGCGTTCGAGCGAGACGCCCTGGGCGTCGACCACGACCGCGTTGCGGGGGTCCGTCGCCAGGAAGTCGGGGCCGGGTGCGGGTGCGGGTGCGCCCGGAGTCTGCGGCGCGTACGGGGAAGGGGCGTAGGGCGAAGGGGGGTACGGGGACGGCGCGTGCGGCGGCGGCGCCGGGGCGTAGGCCGGGGGCGGCGGGGCGTAGGCCGGGGGCGGCGGGCCGAAGCCTTGGGAAGGCGGTGCGTACGTCTTTGGCACCGCGCCGCCCTGCTGTCCGGTCTGTTCGTCCATGCCCCCAGTATGAACGCCCGGGGAGGGCCGGATCCGGGGCCCCGGGGTCTCGCTCCGCGCGGGCACGGTGGCCGGGGGCCGGCGTCCGGACCCGCGCCGCGCCCCGCCCCCCCTCGGCCGTCGAGGGGGGCGGGGCGCGGTGTCGTCAGACCGCCAGGCTCAGGATCGCGGCGACCGCGAAGCCCGCGACCGACAGGACCGACTCCAGCACCGTCCACGACTTGAGGGTGTCGCGCTCGGAGATGCCGAAGTACTTGGCGACGATCCAGAAGCCGCCGTCGTTGACGTGCGAGGCGAAGATCGAACCGGCCGAGATGGCCATGATGACCAGGGCCAGGAACGCCTGCGAGTGGCCGCCGTTCTCGACGAGCGGGAGCACGATGCCGGCCGTGGTGACGATCGCGACCGTCGCCGATCCCTGGGCGACGCGCAGCACGAGGGAGATCAGGTACGCGAGGACGACGACCGGCAGGCCCACGTCGTTGAAGGTGTCGGAAAGGGCCTGCGCCACGCCGCTCGCCTTGAGGACCGCGCCGAAGACACCGCCGGCGCCGACGACCAGCAGGATGTTGCCGACCGGCTTGAGGGACGAGGTCGAGACCTGTTCGAGGGACTTGCGCGACCAGCCGCGCCGGATGCCGAGCAGGTAGTACGCCATCAGCAGGGCGATCGTCAGGGCGACGAAGGGGTTGCCGAAGAACTCGACGACCGAGCGGAGGGTGGACTCGTCGAGCGCGATGGAGGAGAACGTCGCGGCGAGGATGAGGACCAGCGGCGTACCGATGATGGTCAGCACCGTGGCGAGCGAGACGGGCTGCTCCTGCGGGGTGCGGCCCGCGGCGGTCTGCTCGGCGATGACGGCGGCCTTGGCGTCCTCGGCGGCCTCCACCATGTCCTGCGGGACCTGGACGAAGACGCGCTTCCCGATCCAGCCGGCGTACGCCCAGGCGGCGAGGACGGCGGGGATGCCGCAGACGACGCCCATGAGGATGACCCAGCCGAGCGAGACGTGGAAGAGGCCGGCCGCGGCGACCGGGCCCGGGTGCGGGGGCAGGAACGCGTGGGTCATGGAGAGGCCGGCGAGCAGCGGCATGGCGTACAGCAGGACCGACTTGCCGGAGCGCTTGGCCGCGGCGTAGACGATCGGCGCGAGGACGAAGATGCCGACGTCGAAGAAGACCGGGATGCCGAAGATGAGGCCGGTGAGGCCCATGGCGAGCGGGGCGCGCTTCTCGCCGAAGAGGCCCAGGAGGCGGGAGGAGAGGACCTCGGCGCCGCCGCTGACTTCGAGGATCGCCCCGAGCATCGTGCCGAGGCCGATGATGATCGCGACGTGGCCGAGGATGCCGCCCATGCCGGATTCGATGACGGAGACGACGGCGGACTTCTGGACCGTGCCGAAGAGTTCGGTGACGGAGAGGCCCGCGCCGAGACCGACGGCTATGGAGACGGCGAGCAGCGCGACGAACGGCTGGAGTCTGGCCTTGATGATCAGGAAGAGGAGCAGGCCGATGCCGAGGGCGGCCACGGTCAGCAGACCGGCGGTGCCGTCGACGAGCGTGAGCAGGCCGCCGGTGTGGGGCGGTGCCTCGGCGGGTGGCGGGGCCGCGGCAAGGTGCAGGACCGGGGGGTGCACGGCGGGGAGGTTCATGGCGGGGGACCTCGTGGTTCGCGGGGCGAAGGGGGATCACGGCAGGGGGCATCGCGGCACGGCGCCCCGGGAACGGGCGCCGTGCCGTGAGGCAGGGGGTGGGGACGGGGGAAGTGGTGGTGCAAGATCAGCCGAGCACGGCCAGCGCGTCGATCTCGATGAGCAGGCCCTTGGGGAGGCCGACGTAGACGGTCGTACGCGCGGCGGGGGCCTCCTTGAGGCCCTGCTCCTCGAAGTACGCGTTGTAGATCGCGTTCATCTCGGCGAAGTGGTCGGTGTCGGTGAGGTAGACGCGCATCATCATCACGTCGTCCCAGCTCGCGCCGCCCTCCTCCAGGATCGCCTTGACGTTGGCGAAGGTCTGGAGGGTCTGCTCGCGCAGGGTCGGGCCCGCGGGGGTGGGGGCCTGGCCCTCGACGGCCGGCAGGAAGCCGACCTGGCCCGCGACCTGGAGGATGTTGCCCTTGCGGACGCCGTGGGAGAACTTGGCGGGCGGGGCGGTGTGGGTGGAGGGGGTGATCGCGGTCTTCTCGCCGGTGCTGCGCGTGTCGCTCATGATCTTGCTTCCTTCGGGGGTGTGTTGCCGGAGTACTCCCGGCTGATGGCGTCGGCGGTGCGGCGCACCAGCGGGAGGAGGGTGAGGAGTTCCTCGGCCGTGACGACGACGTTCGGTGCCGACACCGACATGGCGGCGACGACCCGGCCGTCCGTACCGCGGATGGGGGCCCCGACGCAGTTGATGGACTCCTCGTGGCCGCCGAGGTCGGTGGCCCAGCCCTGTTCGCGTACGAGCGCCAGCTCCTTGAGGAAGGCGGCGGCGTTCGGCGTCGAACGGGACGTGTAGGTGGGGTAGTCGAGCTTCTCCGCGATGGTGCGGCGCTCGGACTCGGGGAGGTCGGCGAGCAGCAGCTTCGCCACGGCGGCGACGGTGATCGCGACGGGCTTGCCGATGCGCGAGTACATGCGGACCGGGTAGCGGCTCTCGACCTTGTCGATGTAGAGGACCTCGTTCTCCTCGTACACCGCGAGGTGGACGGTGTGCCCGCACTCGTTGTTGAGGGCGGCCAGGTGGGGGTGCGCGATCTCGCGTATGTCGAGGTTCTCGACGGCCTCCTGGGCGAGCGCGAAGAGGCGGGCGCCGAGGCGGTAGCGCTGGTCCTGCTGGCGGTAGACGAGGCCGTGCTCGTGGAGGGTGCGCAGGAGGCGCAGCGCCGTGGACTTGTGCACATCGAGGCGCTCGGCGACCTGGCCGAGGTCGGCGGGGCCCTGCGCGAGCAGCGGCAGGATGCTCAGCGCGCGGTCGACGGTCTGGCTCATGGCGTACGTACCTCCTGGTCGGCGGCGCCCGTCCAGCCGGGGCCGAGACGAAGTCTCCCCCAGGCGTCGTCGTCCAGGGCGGCCAGGCGGTCGGCGTGGGCGCGGGAGGGCGGTGCGGCGAGGTCGCCGGGGACGGTGAGGGCGGCGGCGGCCATGAGGTGCCCGTGCCGGATCCGGTCGCGTACGGGCAGACCGCGCAGGGTCGCGGAGAGGAACCCGGCGGCGAAGGCGTCCCCGGCGCCGACGGGGGCGACGACGTCGACGCGGAGGGCGGGGACGGTGGTGACGGTGTCGGTGTCGGTGGGGGCGGTGGTGCGGGTGACGTCGGTTCCGGTGGTGTCGCCGGCATGGGTGGTGAACACCGTCACGGCTGCCGCGCCCTGCTTGACGACCAGGGTCCGCGGCTCGGGAAGGGCCTCGCGGATCGCGGCCGCGCCCTTGACGCCCCAGGCCGCCTCCGCCTCGTCCTCGCCGACGAAGACGAGGTCCGCGCCACGGGCCAGGTCGAGCAGGACCCGGGGGCCCTCGCCGTCACCGTCGCCGTCGTGCCACAGGTGGGGGCGGTGGTTGACGTCGAAGGACACCAGGGGGCGGCCGGGGCGGCGGGTGGTCAGCTCGCGCGTCAGGGCCAGGCAGTCCGCGGACAGCGCGGCCGTGATCCCGGACAGGTGCAGTACGCGGCCCGCGGCCAGCTCGTGGAGCGGCATGTTCCGCGGGGACATCGCGGAGGCCGCCGACCCGGCGCGGTAGTAGACGACCTCGAAGCCGTCGGTGTCACGGTCGGCCGCCGTACGGAAGTAGATGCCGGTGGGGCGGTGCGGGTCGCGCTGGACGGCGGAGGTGTCGACGCCGTACGCGGCGACGGCGTCGACGAGGTGGTCGCCGAAGCCGTCGGCGCCGACCCTGCCCACCCACCGCGCGCGGTGTCCGGCGGCTGCGAGGGCGCAGGCGACGTTCGACTCGGCGCCGCCGATGCCGCGTCCGAAGGAGGGCACGTCGGCGAGGCGGCCGGGACGGGACGGCAGGAACGTCACCATGGACTCGCCGAGGCAGACCACATCCACCCTCGCGGCATCTCCGTCTCGCTCTGCTGATACGTCCGCGGGCGCGGTCACGATCGGGCTCCTCACCACTGGCTCACCATTGACCCTGCATCGGCTCGGATGTTAGACAGCGTCAAGCGATACGCGCAATGACCGTTGCGCATGACGCAACGCGACTTCCCCTAGGAGGCTCCCCCATGGCCGTCGGCAACCCGGACGGACGACCCGCGGAACCCACGGAGTCCGCAGGACCCGCGGCGCTCGCGGCACTCGCGGACGAGCGCGTGGACCACCGCTTCAAGGCGCTCCCGCCGGACGCCGGGGGACTGACGGTCGGCGAGCTCGCGGCCGAGCGCCGCAACCTCTTCACGGGCGGGTTCACCACCCCCGTGCTCGCGCTCTCCGCCGAGTCGGTCGAGCACAACCTCGCCCTCCTGGAGACGTACGCCGAACGCCACGGCCTCGCCTTCGCCCCGCACGGCAAGACCTCCATGTCGCCGCAGCTCTTCGCGCGCCAGCTGGAGTACGGCGCGTGGGGCATCACCGCCGCCGTGCCGCACCAGGCGCGCGTCTACCGGGCGTACGGCATCCAGCGGATCTTCCTCGCGAACGAGGTCGTCGACGCGGCCGCGCTGCGCTGGCTGGCCGCCGAAATGGACGCCGACCCCGGCTTCCGCTTCGTCTGTTACGTCGACTCGGTGCGCGGCGTGGAGCTGATGGACGAGGCGCTCCGGGCCGCGTCCGCCACGCGCCCGCTCGACGTGGTCGTCGAACTCGGCGCGGGCGAGGGGGCCCGTACCGGCGTCCGGACGGCCGCCGGCTGCGCGGCGGTCGCGGACGCGGTGGCGGCCACGGACACGCTGCGGCTGGTCGGCGTGGCCGGATACGAGGGCGAGGTCCCGCAGGCGGACGGCGGCACGGTCCGCGCGTGGCTGCGCGAACTGGTCTCCGTCGCCGCGGACTTCGACAGGGCGGGGCGCTTCGCCGGCTCCCCCGAGATCGTGGTCAGCGCGGGCGGCAGCGCGTGGTTCGACGCGGTGGCGGAGGTGTTCGCGGAGATCCCCGCGCTCTCGCTTCCCGTGCTCAAGCTGCTCCGTTCCGGCGCGTACGTCTCGCACGACGACGGCCACTACCGCCACCTCACCCCCTTCAACCGGGTCCCGGACGAGGGCGCGCTCCAGCCCGCGTTCCGCCTCTGGGCGCAGGTCGTCTCCCGGCCCTCCCCGGAGCAGGCCTTCGTCAACGCGGGCAAGCGCGACGCGGCGTACGACCTGGACCTGCCAAAGGCGCAGGCCGTACGGGACGCCCGCACGGGCGAGGTGCGCCCGGCGACCGGCATCACGGTCACCGGCCTGTCGGACCAGCACGGCTGGGTGCGTACGGACCCGGAGGCGGACCTCGAGGTCGGCGACTGGCTCGGCCTGGGCCTGTCCCACCCGTGCACGTCCTTCGACAAGTGGCAGCTGATCCCTCTCGTCGAGGCGGACGGCACGGTCACGGACTACATCCGCACGTTCTTCTAGCCCCTGGGGGGCGGAGCGCCGGGCCGCCGGGCCGGGCTCTCCCGCGCCCCGCCCCCGCCGCTTCCCCTCCCCCTCCAGCAGACACTCAGAGAGGCGAACAGCCATGGACCTCGTCATTCGCGACGTACGCGTCATCGACGGCACCGGCGGTGCCTCCTACCGGGCCGACGTCGCACTGGACGGCGGCCGCATCACCGGGATCCGGCGGGAGGGCGGCAGCGGCCCGCGCCCCACCGGCCGGCGCACGCTGGAGGCGGACGGCCTCGCCCTCTCCCCCGGCTTCATCGACATGCACGCGCACAGCGACCTCGCGCTGCTGCGCGACCCCGACCACAGCGCCAAGGCCGCCCAGGGCGTGACCCTCGAAGTCCTCGGCCAGGACGGACTGTCGTACGCGCCCGTCGACGACCGCACGCTCGCCGAGGTCCGCAGGGCGATCACCGGCTGGAACGGCGGTGGGCCCGGGGACACGAGCGTCGACTTCGACTGGCGGACCGTCGGCGAGTACCTCGACCGGCTCGACCGCCAGGGCATCGCCGTCAACGCCGCGTACCTCGTCCCGCAGGGCACGGTCCGCATGTACGCGACGGGCTGGGAGGACCGCCCGGCGACGCCCGCCGAGCTCACCCGCATGAAGCAGCTCGTCGCCGAGGGCATGGAGCAGGGCGCCGTCGGCATGTCGTCCGGTCTCACCTACACGCCCGGCATGTACGCCGACGACGCCGAACTCACCGAGCTGTGCCGCGTGGTGGCGCGGTACGACGGCTACTACTGCCCCCACCACCGCTCGTACGGCGCCGGGGCCCTCGCCGCGTACGAGGAGATGGTGATCCTCACCCGCAACGCCGGCTGCGCGCTCCACCTCGCCCACGCCACCATGAACTTCGGCGTCAACAAGGGCAGGGCGCCCGACCTCCTCGCCCTCCTCGACAAGGCGCTCGACGAGGGCGCGGACATCTCCCTCGACACCTACCCCTACACCCCCGGCTGCACCACGCTCGTCGCGATGCTGCCGAGCTGGGCGAGCGAGGGCGGTCCCGAGGCGGTGCTCGCGCGGCTCCGCGACGACGAGAGCGCCGAGAGGATCCGCCACCACCTGGAGGCCGTCGGCTCGGACGGCTGCCACGGCGTCCCCATCGAGTGGGACACGATCGAGATCTCCGGCGTCAGCGACCCCGGTCTGGCGAGCTGCGTGGGCAGGACGATCGCGGAGTCCGCCGCGCAGCGCGGCGAGGCGCCCTGGGTCACCGCCCGGCGCCTGCTGATCGACGACAACCTCGGTTCGACGATCCTCCAGCACGTCGGTCACGAGGAGAACGTCCGGCAGATCATGCGCCACCGCGTCCACACGGGCGGCAGCGACGGCATCCTCCAGGGCTGCAAGCCGCACCCGCGCGCGTACGGCACCTTCCCCCACTACCTGGGCCACTACGCCCGCGACCTGGGCGTACTCACCCTGGAAGAGACGGTCGCGCACCTCACCTCCCGCCCGGCGGCCCGGCTGCGCCTGCCCGACCGCGGGCTGGTGCGCGAGGGCTACCGCGCCGACCTGGTCCTCTTCGATCCGTCGACGGTCGCGGCGGGCTCCACCTTCGAGGCCCCGCGCACCCTCCCGACCGGCATCCCGCACGTCCTCGTCGACGGCCGGTTCGTGATCGAGGACGGGCGGCGGACGGACGTGCTCGCGGGCCGGTCGGTCCGGCGTACGGCCTGAGCACAGGTGGGGCACGGCTCCGGGGGGAGCCGTGCCCCACCTGTGCTCCGCGCCGGTCCAAAAGCTCAGACGCGCTGCCAGAGGGCCGGGACGTTCGACGGCTCCCAGCCGGCCTGGGCCTGGTGGCCCTGGAGACAGCGGTACGTCGCGCCGCCGTAGGTGACCTGGTCGCCCGCCGCGTAGACCTTGCCCGCCGCCCACGTGCCGCCGGGCTCGCCCGGGTCACCGGGGTCACCGGGGTCACCGGGGTCACCGGGGTCACCGGGGTCACCCGGGTCGCCGGTGGTCGTCTTCAGCGTCAGCCCGTACGCCTGGAGCAGTGGGTTGATCGGCTGGTGGTACGTCGTGCCGCCGCTGCGGCAGTCCCCCGACCCGCCGGAGGTGACGCCCTGGGCCTGGCTGCCGGATATGTAGGAGCCGCCCGAGTCGCCCGGCTCGGCGCAGACCGTCGTCCGGGTCACTCCGCTGATGGTGCCCTCGGGGTAGGTGACGCTGGTGTTGTGCTGCTGGATGGTGCCGCAGTGCCAGCCCGTGGTGGATCCGGAACGGCAGACCGAGGCGCCCACCGGGGACTGCACCGAGCCGGTCACCTGGACGTTCCGGCCGCCCTGGCTGACGTAAGGGGTCGCGGTCCAGCTGGAGTTGGCCGCCACCCAGGCGGTGTCGCGGCCGGGGAAGGTGGAGGCCTGGAAGGTGCCCTGGGCGACCCGGTTGTGCCCCGTGGTGGTGGTGCCGGCCCGGCCGCAGTGACCCGCCGTGGCGAAGCCCTGCGTGGTGCCCCGGGTGACGGCGAAGCCGACCGAACAGCGGCCGCTGCCGCCCATGTAGTACGCGTCGCCGCCCCGGATGTCGTACAGCGGGCGCGGCTGCTCGGTGGTCTTCTCCACCGTGAGAAGCGCACGGTCGGCGCGGCTCGCGGTGATCAGTTTCTCGGCCGCCGCCGGCTCGGCCGCCCGTACCACCACCCGGTTGGCGCGTACGTCGACGTACCAGACCGGTACGCCGGTCGACGCGTCGCGGGCCGCCGCGCGGTCCAGCGCGGCCTTGGTGCGGTCGAGTTCGGCCAGCGTGTGGGGGACGACCTCGGCACGCGCGCCCCGGGCGGTGATCACGGCGGCGTCCGCGGCCCGGGTGGTGGCCACGGTGAGGGTGGCGGAGTCCGCCCCGGCCACCCACGCCCCGGCGTACGACCCGGCCAGCGCGTGCTGGAGCCGGCCCGCGGTGGCGCCCGCCTCGGCCTCGTTCTCCAGCCGGTCCGCGGCCTGTGCCCGGCTGAGCCCGAGGTCGCGCCGCATGGCATCGAGCAGTTCCGGCTGGACGCCGGCTGCGGACCCGGTCACCGCCGGGGAAGTCCCGGGAACCTGCTGCGCCGTGGCCGCGCTCTGCGGCCCGGCGAGGATCAGCGCACCGGCGGCGGCGACGGCGGCGCACGCCGCCCTGGCGTGTCTGTGGGGCATGAGGAATCTCCTCGGTCTCGGTGGGGGTGTGGCACGTGGGGTGTCCCGAAACCGTAGGAGTGCGAACAGGCGTGCAGAAGCTCTCAGTTGACCCCCCTCACCGCGTTATGGCCTCCGGCGCCACGGCTGCCGGGGCCCGGGGGGCCGGGGCCCGGAACGGTTCACCGTCCTGCCCGCGCCCGCTCCTGCGCAGCAGCACCGCGCCCAGCACGCACACGGCGGCCACGACGACGAAGCCGTACGCCGGGGTGCTGCCGTCGGGGTGGGTCTCGTAGACCAGGGCGGCGGACAGCACCGCCAGGATCCGGCCGAGCCTGCCGTTCCAGGCGGTGGCGGAGACCGCCGCCATGCCCCAGAGCAGGTACCACGGCTGCACCATCGGCGAGAGGGCGACCAGGGCCAGCAGGGCCACCCCCAGGGCGTGGACCGGGTGCGGGGGCGGGGCGCCGCGCCAGGGGCGCACGCTGCGCGACGTCGCCAGGGCGGCGTAACCGATCACGGCGAGCGCGAGGGCCAGGCCGAGCGTCTGGACCGCGCGCTTGACCGGGTCCGGGTCCCAGCCGAACAGCAGGCGCGCCAGCTCGCCGAGCCCCAGGCCGATGTCGCTGGAGGCGGAGAGGGCGGTGTGGATGGTCGCGGCGACGCTCTGCGTCCGCAGCCAGCCGAAACCGGTGCCGCTGAGCAGGGTGGCGGCGACGGCGACCGCCCCGGCCACCAGGGCGGGAACGGCGAACGCCTTCACGAGGCGCCACAGGAGCGGTCCGGAGGTGCGGCGGACCACCAGGACGCCGATGAAGAGCAGCGCGACGGCGGCCGGTGACTTGACCGTCGCCGCCAGCGCGACGAGCGCGCTGGCGAGGATCCACCGTCCGTGCAGCACGCACACCACGCCCGTCAGCATGAGGGCGATCATCAGGCCGTCGTTGTGCATGCCGCCCACGACGTGGATCAGCATCAGCGGGTTGAGGGCGCCCAGCCACAGCGCGCCGGTCTCACTGGCGCCGCGGGCGCGGGCGATGCGCAGCGTCGCCCAGGCGGTCAGGGCGAGCGCGGCCAGGGCGACGAGCCGCATCCCGAACACGGCGGGGACGATCCGCCCGTCCGTGACCCCGACCACCGCCTTCGCCAGGATCAGGAAGACGGGCCCGTACGGGGCGGGGGTGTCGGTCCAGTGGCCGCCGACACTGGCCGCGGCGTCGGCTCCGAGCTCGTCCGGGCCGAGGACCGAGGGTCCGGACGTGTAGACGTCATGGCCTTCGAGGACCATCGCGCCCTGCGCGACGTAGCTGTAGACGTCGGCGCTGTGCAGCGGCGGGGCCAGAACCAGGGGCGCCGCCCACCAGACCAGCGTGACCAGCGTTTCGCGCACCCCGCCCGCCGCGCCCCGGGCCACCAGCCGCCCGTACCGCCACCAGGACACGACCAGGAGGGTCAGGCCCAGGTACGCCAGGACGGCGGCCGCCACGGTCGTCGCGGACCCGTGGGGGACCCACATCCCCCACGGGTCACGGGCCGGCAGCCTTCCGGCGGCGATGCCGCCCACGGCCACCGCGACCGATCCGGCGGCACCCAGCCGGCGATACCCGACAGCACTCAGCGTCCACATGACCGGTCAATTTATCGGAGCTGTACGAACAGCCGGCCGGGGCACGGTACGGCACGGGCCGGGACCGCCGCGGGACGGCACGGGGCGGCACCGCGGGGACTGACATCAGGAGTGCGTCAATCGGTGTGATCCCGGTGTTGGTCCCGGGGAGGCGGGCGGTGAAATGCTCATGCCCGTACGCGGCGCTCCGACGTGCCGCGGGGGGAGACGCATTCCATGAACGACATCTTCGCGACGCAGGGCGGCCCGGTGCTGGGCCACCGGCCCGTTCCCGGCGTCGTCGCGGTCCTCGGCATTCCCTATGCCGCCGCCCCGTTCGGCGCCGGCCGGTTCCTGGAACCGCGCCCCGCACCGCCGTGGACGGGCGTCCGGGACGGCGGTGCCTTCGGTCCCGTCGCCCCGCAGTCGGCCCGGCTGCCGGGTGCGCCGGTCTGGTCCCCCGGCGACGAGGACATCCTCACCGTCAACATCTGGGCCCCGGCTCCGGCTCCGGACGCGTCGCCGTCTTCGGGTCCGTCTTCGTCCGACGGCCGCCTGCCCGTCCTGGTCTGGATCCACGGCGGCGCCTACACCTTCGGGTCCTCCGCCCAGCCCGACTTCGACGGAACCGCGCTGGCCCGGGCCGGGCTCGTCGTGGTCACCCTCAACTACCGGCTCGGTTTCGAGGGATTCGGCCACGTGCCGGCCGACGGAGGAACCTCGTACCCGGAGAACCGGGGCCTGCTCGACCAGGTCGCCGCCCTGCGCTGGGTCCGCGAGAACATCGCCGCCTTCGGCGGCGACCCCGGCAACGTGACGGTCGCCGGCCAGTCCTCCGGGGCCGCCTCCGTCGCCTGCCTCATGGTGATGGACCGCGCCCGCGGCCTGTTCCGCCGCGCCATCGCCCACAGCGTCGTCGGTCCCTGTTACTCGCTCGGACTCGCTGTCGCCACCACCCGCGAGGTCGCCGCGGCGGCGGGCTGCCCGGCCACCGCCGAAGGGCTGAGGTCCGCGACCCCCGGGGCGCTGGTCGACGCCTCCGACCAGGTGGCCGACGCCTACCGCAAGAACCCCGCCTCCGGGGCACGCCACTACGACCCCGTGATCTACGCCCCGGTCGTCGACGGCGACATCCTGCCCGCGGACCCCCTGGAGGGAGTGGCCTCCGGCGCGGCCCGCGACGTGGACCTGCTGGTCTGCCACACGACTGAGGAGTGCTGGCTGTTCGACGCCGTCGGCGGCAGCGCCAGGATAACCACCGACGACCAACTGGCTTTGTTCGCGCAGGACTTCGGCCTTCCTGACGGCCTGGTGTCCGGCTACCGCGCCCTGATGCCCCATGCTCCGGTGCTCGACGTCTACCTCGCGGTCTTCGGCGACCTGCTGTTCGGCGAGTACAGCAACCGGCTCGCCGAGCGGCATGCCCGGGCCGGCGGCCGGGCGTTCCGCTCGCGCTTCGCCCGCCGCCGCACCGGACCGGGCACGGCGGTGCGGGCCTGGCACTGCGCCGACGTCCCCTTCGCCTTCGGGAACCTCGGCACCGCATGCCTGGAGTTCCTCGTCGGCGGCCCGCCCGACGCCGAGGACCACCGGCTCTCCCGGTCCATGGTGCGCGCGTGGGCCGGCTTCGCCGCCACCGGCGATCCCGGCTGGCCGCCGGCCACCGGCTCCACCGACTCCCCCGGCCCCGTCAAGATCTGGAACACCGGCGACGGTCTGGCCGACGGTGACCCGGCCGCCGTCCGCGCGCTCTGGAGCCGGGTCGAATTCCCGCCCCTGCGCCCCTGAGACCACTCGGCAGGGAGCGAGACCGGCGACACGTCCGCCGTACGGTCCCCGCTCCTCGGACCGGAGCGGTCCGGCCCCCGTTCGGGGCGGCCCGGGCGGCCCGGACCCCCGTTCGGAGCAGTCCGGGCGGTGGCGGCACCCGCGCCTTCCGACGTCCGTGAAATCGCCGTTCCGGCGCCCCGGCCGGGCCGCGTGGCCAAAAACACGGAGCGGGTCCCGTTATGCGCCCGTAAGGTGGCCGTTATGCAGGTGATCCAGTCGACGAAGCTCGCAAACGTCTGTTACGAAATCCGCGGCCCCGTGCTCGAGGAGGCGATGCGGCTCGAAGCGGCGGGTCACCGCATCCTCAAGCTCAACACCGGAAACCCGGCGGCGTTCGGTTTCGAGTGCCCGCCCGAGATCCTGGAGGACATCCTCCGTAATCTTTCGGGCGCGCACGGCTACGGCGACGCGAAGGGGCTGCTGGCGGCGCGCCGCGCGGTCGTGCAGCACTACGAGACCAAGGGCATCGAGCTCGACGTCGAGGACGTCTACCTCGGCAACGGCGTCTCCGAACTGATCCAGATGTCGATGCAGGCGCTGCTCGACGACGGCGACGAGGTGCTCGTCCCCGCACCGGACTACCCGCTGTGGACCGCGTCCGTCTCGCTCGCGGGCGGTACGGCCGTGCACTACCGCTGCGACGAGCAGGCCGACTGGATGCCGGACCTCGCCGACATCGAGCGAAAGATCACGGACCGCACCAAGGCCATCGTCATCATCAACCCGAACAATCCGACGGGTGCGGTGTACGACGACGAGATGCTGCGCGCCCTGACCGAGATCGCCCGCCGCCACAACCTGATCGTCTGCTCCGACGAGATCTACGACCGGATCCTGTACGACGGCGCCACGCACACCCCGACCGCCGCCATCGCCCCCGACCTGCTGACCCTCACCTTCAACGGGCTGTCGAAGAACTACCGCGTCGCCGGCTACCGCAGCGGCTGGCTGGCGGTCTGCGGCCCGAAGGCGCACGCCTCGTCGTACATCGAGGGGCTCACGATCCTCGCCAACATGCGCCTGTGCGCCAACATGCCGTCGCAGCACGCGGTGGCCACGGCGCTCGGCGGGCGGCAGTCGATCGAGGACCTGGTGCTGCCGGGAGGCAGGATCCTGGAGCAGCGGAACACGGCGTACGACCTGCTCACCCAGATCCCGGGCGTCACCTGCGTGAAGCCCAAGGGCGCGCTCTACCTCTTCCCGCGCCTCGACCCGAAGGTCTACAAGATCAAGGACGACCGGGAGATGGTCCTCGACCTGCTGCGGGCCGAGAAGATCATGGTCGTGCACGGTACGGGCTTCAACTGGCCCGACCCCGACCACTTCCGCATCGTGACGCTGCCGGCGGCGGAGGACCTGGCGGACGCGGTGACACGGATCGGCACCTTCCTGGACGGATACACACAGCCGTAGGCGAGTGCGACTGGGGTCAACCTTAGACAGAATCCAATGTAGGATGGTCTCCTGACTCTGCCAGGAGGCCATCCCATGTACGAGCCGATCCGCAGCAAGTCGGTCCATCGCATGGACGAGGACCGGCCCGATTTCCCGCACCGTTCCCGCGAGGAGGAGCTGGACATCCAGCTCGCCGGGCACCTCGCGACGCTCCTCGCGGTCACCGACGAGCTGAGCCTCGGCGCCGCCGCCGACCGCATCGCCACCCAGATCGCCCGGCTGCGCGGCGCCCCGCCGGCCCGGCACGCCGGCCTCACGCACGCGGCCCCGGTCGCACTCCACCGCCGGGCCCACGAGCTCGCGGGCCGCGCACTGGTCGTCGCCGCCTCGCGCGCCGACACGGCGGTCGCGATCCTCGCCGCCGAGCGCATGGACGCACACGCGGCCGCGCTCGAAGAGCTCCGCCTCGTCGGAGCCCACTGACGGCCCCGGCCCGTGTGCCGCCGCGGCGCACGGGCCGGGTGCCCCTTTACTCCCCCGCACAGGGACGGCCGCCGCATCGGCCCCGCCGTACCGGCAGCGGAAGGGTGCGGCCCCCGAAGCCGTGAGGGGACTTCGGGGGCCGTGCCGCGGCGGGCCCATGACCCCACAGGTCAGGGCGGATGTCAGGAAGGCCCGGCCGCGGAGCCCTGTCGTACCGGGGATCAGCCCAGGCGCTGGACCAGCGCGTGGTACTCGTCCCACAGCTCCTTCGGGGTGTGGTCGCCGAAGGTGTTGAGGTGCTCGGGGACCAGGGCGGCCTCCTCGCGCCAGACCTCCTTGTCGACGGTGAGGAGGAAGTCCAGCTCCTCCTCGGAGAGGTCCAGGCCCTTGGTGTCCAGGGAGCCCTTGGCCGGCAGGATGCCGATGGGGGTCTCGACGCCCTCGGCCCTGCCCTCCAGGCGCTCGACGATCCACTTGAGCACGCGGCTGTTCTCACCGAAGCCGGGCCACACGAACTTGCCCGCGTCGTTCTTGCGGAACCAGTTGACGTAGTAGATCTTCGGCAGCTTGGACTGGTCCTTGTCGGCGCCGACCTTGACCCAGTGGCCCATGTAGTCGCCCATGTTGTAGCCGCAGAACGGCAGCATGGCGAACGGGTCGCGACGCAGCTCGCCGACCTTGCCCTCGGCGGCGGCGGTCTTCTCGGAGGCGACGTTCGCACCGAGGAAGACGCCGTGCTGCCAGTTGAAGGACTCGGTCACCAGCGGCACGGCGGTGGCACGGCGGCCACCGAAGAGGATGGCCGAGATCGGCACGCCCTTGGGGTCCTCCCACTCGGGCGCGATGATCGGGCACTGGCCGGCCGGGACGGTGAAGCGGGCGTTGGGGTGGGCGGCCGGGGTGGTGGAGTCGGGGGTCCAGTCGTTGCCCTTCCAGTCCGTGAGGTGCGCGGGCGCCTCCTCGGTCATGCCCTCCCACCACACGTCGCCGTCGTCGGTGAGCGCGACGTTGGTGAAGACGGAGTTGCCCCACATGGTCTTCATGGCGTTGGCGTTGGTGTGCTCGCCGGTGCCGGGCGCGACGCCGAAGAAACCGGCCTCGGGGTTGATCGCGTACAGCTGGCCGTCCTCGCCGAACCGCATCCAGGCGATGTCGTCGCCGATGGTCTCGACGGTCCAGCCGGAGATCGTGGGCTCCAGCATGGCGAGGTTGGTCTTGCCGCAGGCGGACGGGAAGGCGGCGGCGATGTACTTGGGGGACTCCGCCTCGCCCTTCGGCGGGGTGAGCTTGAGGATGAGCATGTGCTCGGCCAGCCAGCCCTCGTCGCGGGCCATGACGGACGCGATGCGCAGGGCGTAGCACTTCTTGCCGAGCAGGGCGTTGCCGCCGTAGCCCGAGCCGTAGGACCAGATCTCGCGGTCCTCGGGGAAGTGCGAGATGTACTTCGTGGAGTTGCACGGCCACGGCACGTCGGCCTCGCCCTCGGCGAGCGGGGCGCCGAGGGTGTGGACGGCCTTGACGAAGAAGCCGTCGGTGCCGAGCTCGTCGAGGACGGCCTGGCCCATGCGGGTCATGGTGCGCATCGAGACGGCGACGTACGCCGAGTCGGTGATCTCCACCCCGATGGCGGACAGCGGCGAGCCGAGCGGGCCCATGCAGAACGGGACGACGTACATGGTGCGGCCGCGCATGGAGCCGCGGAAGATGCCCTTCTCACCCGCGAAGATCTCCCGCATCTCCGCCGGGGCCTTCCAGTGGTTCGTCGGGCCCGCGTCCTCCTCCTTCTCGGAGCAGATGAACGTGCGGTCCTCGACGCGGGCGACGTCGCTCGGGTCGGAGGCGGCGTAGTAGGAGTTCGGGCGCTTGACCGGGTCCAGCTTCTTGAACGTGCCCTTGGCGACGAGCTCCTCGGCGAGCCGCTCGTACTCGGCTTCCGAGCCGTCGCACCAGACGACCTGGTCCGGCTCGGTGAGGGCTGCGATCTCGTCGACCCAGGAGATCAGCTCCTGGTGGTTCGTCGGAAGGGTGGTGGGAGCCGCGTTCTCGCGCGCCACGGTTGCTCCTAAGTGAGGGTGTTTTCAGGTATATGCCCCGTGGGGGCCGCGACCCGGATGCTTCACGACGTTGTTTCGCTGGCGCTCATCCGGTGCCGACCGCACTCATTTGATCATCCGACCCATCCGCCCATCTGTCCAGGGGGCCGCACACGTGAGCATCGCCACTCATAGCGCCCGTACCTGGTCGTAACCTACGGTCGCGTAGGTAGGATTGCGCGTATGACCTCCGCCGAGTCCGATCAGCTCACGCCCCCCGACGGTCCCGGACGAGGGCCTGTCGAGATCGACCTCCCGAGCCCGGTCAAACCGAAACTGCGCGGCTGGCTGCACGCCGGGATGTTCCCCGCCGTCGTCGTCGCCGGCCTGGTGCTCATCGCCCTCGCCGACTCGACTCGCGCTCGCGTGGCCTGCGGGATCTACATCCTGACCGCCTGCCTGCTCTTCGGCATCAGCGCCGTCTACCACCGGGGCACCTGGGGTCCGCGCGGTGAGGCCGTACTGCGCAGACTCGACCACGCCAACATCTTCCTGATCATCGCGGGCACCTACACGCCCCTCACGGTGCTCCTGCTGCCCGAGTCCACCGGCCGCACGCTGCTGTGGGCGGTCTGGGCGGCGGCCCTCGCGGGGATCGCCTTCCGGGTCTTCTGGGTCGGCGCCCCGCGCTGGCTCTACACCCCCTGCTACATCGCGATGGGCTGGGCCGCGGTCTTCTTCCTCCCCGACTTCCTGCGCGCGGGCGGCATCGCCGTACTGGTGCTGGTGGTCGTCGGCGGCCTCCTCTACAGCGCGGGAGGCGTGATCTACGGCCTCAAGCGCCCCAACCCGTCACCGCGGTGGTTCGGGTTCCACGAGGTGTTCCACTCGCTGACCCTGGCCGCCTTCGTGGCGCACTACATCGGCATCTCGATGGTGGCCTATTCGGCCTGACGGCCCGCGCCGTTCCCGCTCTTCCCGCGGTGGCCGCGGCCTCGAGGCCCAACGGCACCGACCCCGCCGACTGGTCCGACGAGCGGATCTGGG
>NZ_JBSFUB010000026.1:0-76600 GCF_053591575.1 Streptomyces altiplanensis
GGCGTCGGCCAGGAGCTGACGGGCGAAGCCGGAGTTGCGGAGGTTGCCGGTCCGCGCGGGGGGCGCCGGGACCCGCCGGGCGGGTTCGCGCGGTGCGGGGGCGGGGTACGGAGCGGCGGGCGGCCGGGGCGCGGAGCGCGGAGCGCGAGCAGGTTCGTCAGTGCGGTCCGGAGCCGGCGGGCCAGCGGCGGCCGGCCCTCGACCACCGCGCGGAAGCGCCAGTAGTCGCGGACCTCCCGGACCGCCTGCCAGTCGTTGAGGCCGGGCGCCGGCGGGACGGGGGCGCCGAGCCGGGTGGCGCGACAGGCGTCGAGCATGTGCTGCTGAGTGGCGTTCATGTCCTCACCATGCGTACACCGCACCGCGCACCGCGCTTCGTTTGACGACCCCCGTCAATCGGCGGCCGCACTGTCGGTGCCGGCGGGCACGATGGGCCCATGAGCGTGTCCATCGACATCACCGGCCTGCCGTCCGAGCGCATCGCCTTCGAGACCTCCCCGCTGGCGGAGCTCGGCATGGCCCTGCACGCCCTGTCCGAATCCGGCCACCATCCGGGGCTGCACGGCTGGGCGACCGCGACCGCCGCCTCCCTGAAGCCGGACCTCGCCGACCGGCTGAGCGAGGCGGACTTCCTGTGGCGCAGCACGTTCTCCGACGTCTTCATGCCGTTCGCCGGCGTGCGGGGCGGCGACGGCAGGACGGGCGCGACACTCAGCGAGGACCTGGACGCGCTGGACCGGCTGGACGACGAGCGGTTCGTCTCCTCGGCACTGGAGTTCACCTGCTCCAGTACGTACGGCACCGGCGGCCCCTCCCCGCTCGTCGATCCGGCGGTGCGCGAACGCGCGCTGGACCTCGCCGCCGCGCGCGGGCCGAAGCAGACGGACTTCGCGCGGCGGCTGCTGGCCGGCCCCGCGTCCGTACGGGCCTGGCTGCGGCGGCTCTTCGAAGACTGCGACCAGGCGTTCTTCGCCGACACCTGGCGCCGCACACGGGTCCAGCTGGCCGCCGACGCCCGGCACAAGGGCGAACTGCTGCGCCACAAGGGCCTGGCGGAGGCGCTGCACGCGGTCTCCCCCGCGCTGACCCTGGTGGAGAGCGGCGGCGCGGGCGGGGCCAGGATCCGTATCCACGTCGACAAGCTGGCCGACGGCCGCACCAGCGCCGTGGAGGCGGCGGTCGGCGCGGGGCTCACCTTCGTCCCGTCCAGCTTCGGCTGGCCGCACCTGTCCGTCCTGCACGCTCCCGGCTGGCGGCCGGTGATCCACTACCCGGTCGGCGCCCCCGAACTGCCGAGCCCGGCCTCGGTGGAGCTGCTGAAGCTGCGGATGGAGGCGCTGGCCCACCCGATGCGCATGCGCCTGTGCCGCAACCTGGCCCGCTCTCCGTACACGACGGGCGAGCTCGCCGACACGCACGGCATCACCGCGCCCGAGGTCTCCCGCCACCTGTCGGTCCTGAAGAAGGCCGGCCTGCTGACGACACAGCGCCGCGGCCGGTACGTCCTGCACAGCCTGGACCTCCAGGTGGTGTCCCGGCTGGGCAGCGACTTCCTGGAGGGCGTACTGCGCTAGGCGGTGACACGCGCCCGGCCTCGCCCGTTCTTGCGCGGCCTTGCCCGTCCTCGCACGCCGGCGCGCACTTCCCGGGGGGGCCCGGTCGGGTGGCGGTGCCCCGGTTATTTGTCGATGTCGCCGACGACGAAGAAGAGCGACCCGAGGATCGCCACCATGTCGGCGACGAGCGTTCCCGGGAGCAGCTCCGTCAGGGCCTGGATGTTGTTGAACGACGCCGAGCGCAGCTTCAGGCGGTACGGCGTCTTCTCGCCCTTCGAGACGAGGTAGTAGCCGTTGATGCCGAGCGGGTTCTCGGTCCAGGCGTAGGTGTGGCCCTCCGGGGCCTTCAGCACCTTCGGCAGCCGCTGGTTGATCGGGCCGGGCGCGAGGTCGGCCATGCGGTCCAGGCAGGCGTCCGCCAGGTCCAGGGCGTTGTGCGTCTGGTCGAGGAGGACCTCGAAGCGGGCGAGGCAGTCGCCCTCGGTCCGGGTGGCCACCTTGAGGGTGTCCTGGAGCTCTCCGTAGGCGAGGTACGGCTCGTCGCGCCGGAGGTCGAAGTCGACGCCGGAGGCGCGGGCGATGGGGCCGCTCACCCCGTACGCGTGCACGGCCTCGGGCGACAGCACGCCGACGTCGCGCGTACGGCCGCGGAAGATCTCGTTGCCGAGGACGAGGCTGTCGTACACCTCCATCCGGGACCGGACGTCCGCGACGGCCTCGCGGGCCCGGCCGAGCCAGCCCGCGGGCAGGTCCTCCTTGAGGCCGCCGACCCGGTTGAACATGTAGTGGATGCGGCCGCCGGAGACCTCCTCCATGACGGCCTGGAGCTCTTCGCGCTCGCGGAAGGCGTAGAAGACGGGGGTGATTCCGCCGAGTTCGAGGGGGTACGACCCGAGGAACATCAGGTGGTTGAGCACCCGGTTCAGCTCGGCGAGGAGCGTGCGGGTCCACACGGCGCGCTCCGGGACCTCCATGCCGAGCATGCGCTCGACGGCCATGACGACGCCCAGCTCGTTGGAGAAGGCGGACAGCCAGTCGTGACGGTTCGCGAGCATCACGATCTGGCGGTAGTCGCGGGCCTCGAAGAGCTTCTCCGCACCCCGGTGCATGTAGCCGATGACCGGCTCGGCGTGCTGGATGCGCTCGCCGTCGAGCACGAGTTTGAGGCGGAGGACGCCGTGCGTGGAGGGATGCTGGGGGCCGATGTTGAGCACCATGTCGGTGCTCTCCGCCGCGCCGCCGATGCCGACCGTGGTCTCCGTCATGCGGACAGTATCCCCCGGCGGGGTGGGGCGGGGACGGGGCGGGTGGACGGGCCGGCGGGCGGGGCGGGCGCGGGGTCGCGTGGAGGTGCGGGGTCGGGGTGGGCGGTGCGGGCGCGGGGTCGCGTGGGGGCGGGGTGTGGGGCCGGTGGCGTGCGACGCGGGAGCGGTGGCCGGTCCCCGGGGTCTCTCACCCGGCCGGCGGGAGCGGCTGGGTCAGCCAGGTGAAGTCGCCCAGGCCGCCCCGGGCCGTGAGCTCCGCCGCCTCGCCCGCCCCCGCCAGCGCTCGTACGTACGCCGCCGGGTCCGTGGACGCCAGGGCCAGCGGGGGGCGGCCCGCCGTCACGCCCAGGCGGTGCAGCGCCTCCCGCTGCGACAGCAGCTCCGCGCCCGGCAGCGCGCACGCGTCCAGTGCGACGTGGGACGTGAGGTCGCATGTGCCGTCCGGGACCGGGCGTACCTCCCGGCCCGCCCGGAAACCCGTCAGCGTGCCGAAGGGCGGTCGCGCCGCGCGCGTGTGGGCGTAGTCGACGGCGACCGCCAGGCCCGCGTCGAGCGTCGCGACCGCCGCCGCCCACGCCGCGTCGCGCGGGCGGCCGATCTCCGCCCGCAGTCCGGGCCCGCCGCCGTGCGGCCACGGCCACCAGCGCGCGAGCCACTCGGCGTCCGCCCCGGTCACCGGGTCGCCGAGGCGCTCCTCTCCGTCCCGGCGTACGAGCACGTACCGCGCGGCACCCGCCGTGTCCGTCTCGGCCACCTCCACCGGGACGTTGTCCAGCCACTCGTTCGCGAACAGCAGCCCGGCCACGCCCGACGGCGGCTCGGCGAGCCACTCGACGCGGTCGTCCAGACCGGCCGGGCGGGGCGCGCGTTCCACGGCGTACGCCCTCACTCGCGCCGAAAGCTCCGGCTCCAGCGCCGCGAGTACCGCCGTCACCAGCTCGCCCCGGCCCGCCGCGACGTCGACCAGCGCGAGCTCCCTCGGGTGGCCGAGCGACGCGTCGACGTCCCCGAGCAGCCGGGCGACCGCTCCCGCGAACAGCGCGGACGCGTGCACCGACGTACGGAAGTGCCCCGAGGGGCCCGGTCCTTCGGGGGCCACGTAGAAACCCCCGGGGCCGTACAGCGCCTGCTCCGCCGCCTCCCGCCACCCATGCCACTCATCCGTCACGACACCAAGTCTCCACCTTGGGGAGTAGGCTCCGGCTCACCGGATCGCTCCTCCGGTTGACCCCTGCACCTCTTCGTTTTCCCTACGCTGGGTTACGTGCAACGCCTCTACGATTTCATCCGCAGGCACCCGACGAGTGTCGACAGCTTCTGGGCTGTGACGCTCTTCGGGTTCTCCCTGCTGTGGGCCGTCCAGGCGTCCATGGGCACCGAGCCACGCATCGCGGCCGTCCCGATCATCACGCTGCTCTCCCTCGTGGTGGCCCTGCGCCGCCGCGCGCCGGAGAAGATGCTGCTGCTGGCCCTCCTGATGGGCGTCGCCCAGCTCGTGTTCGACGTGGAGATCAACCCGGCCGACTGGGCCATGCTCGTCATCATCTACACCGTCGCCGCGAGCGACGGGCCCCGCTGGGCCTCACGGGTCGCGCTCGCCGGCGGCCTGGCCGCGGCTCCCCTGGCGCAACTGCGCTGGCCCCCGCCGGACAGCGGCCCGGCCCTCGCGTCGGTCTTCTTCGTGATCGTCATGGCCCTGCCGTTCGCGCTGGCGTGGGTGCTCGGCGACTCGCTGCGGACCCGGCGCGCGTACTTCGCCGAGCTGGAGAAGCGCGCCACGCGCCTGGAGAAGGAGCGCGAGGCGCAGTCGAAGGTGGCCGTCGCCGCCGAACGGGCCCGTATCGCCCGTGAACTGCACGACGTCGTCGCGCACAACGTCTCCGTGATGGTGGTCCAGGCGGACGGCGCGGCGTACGTCCTGGACGCCTCGCCCGCCCAGGCCAGGCAGGCGCTGGAGACCATCTCGACGACCGGGCGCCAGGCGCTCGCCGAGATGCGGCGGCTGCTGGGCGTCCTGCGGACCGGCGAGCCGCAGGAGGGCGGCGAGTACGTGCCGCAGCCCGACGTCGAGCAGATCGAGGACCTCGTGGAGCAGGTACGGACGGCCGGGCTGACGGTCGACTTCAAGGTCGAGGGCACGCCGCGGCCACTGCCGAGCGGGGTGGAGCTCACGGCGTACCGCATCGTGCAGGAGGCCCTCACCAACGCGCGCAAGCACGGCGGTCCGGACGTGGGCGCGAGCGTACGGCTCGTCTACTTCGACGACGGGCTGGGCCTGCTCGTCGAGGACGACGGGCGGGGCGCGACGCACGACCTGTACGAGGACGGCGGCGCGGACGGGCAGGGCCACGGCCTCATCGGCATGCGCGAGCGCGTCGGTATGGTCGGCGGCACGCTCGACGCGGGGCCGCGGCCGGGCGGCGGCTTCCGGATCAGCGCGCTGCTCCCGCTCAAGCCGGCCCACTGAGCCCCTCCCCTGTCCCCTTCCCCTGCCCGTTCCCCCGCCTGCGCCGACGAAAGGCACCCCATCCCATGTCCATCCGCGTGATGCTCGTAGACGACCAGGTGCTGCTGCGCACCGGCTTCCGGATGGTCCTCGCCGCCCAGCCGGACATGGAGGTCGTCGCCGAGGCCGGTGACGGGGCGGAGGCGATCGAGGTGCTGCGCGCCACGGCGGTGGACGTCGTTCTGATGGACGTACGGATGCCGAAGCTGGACGGGGTCGAGGCGACGCGGCGCATCTGCGCGGACCCCGGGGCACCGAAGGTCCTCATCCTGACCACCTTCGACCTGGACGAGTACGCGTTCTCCGGGCTGAAGGCGGGGGCCAGCGGCTTCATGCTGAAGGACGTGCCGCCGGCCGAACTGCTGGCCGCCATCCGCTCGGTGCACAGCGGGGACGCGGTCGTCGCGCCGTCGACCACGCGGCGCCTGCTGGACCGCTTCTCGCCGATGCTGCCGGGCACGGGCAAGGAGACGAAGGCGGCCGACACCGCGCTGGCCCGGCTGACCGACCGTGAGCGGGAGGTGATGCTGCTTGTGGCGCAGGGGCTGTCGAACGGCGAGATCGCGGCCCGGCTGGTGCTGTCGGAGGCCACCGTCAAGACCCATGTCGGCCGCATCCTGGCCAAGCTCAACCTGCGCGACCGCGTCCAGGTCGTGGTCCTGGCGTACGAGTCGGGGCTGATCCGCGCGGGCGGCGGCCACGCGTCCGCGTAGGGCGCGTAGGGCACGCAGGACGAGCCGGCCGCGCCGGCCGTCGGCCGCCGGCCCCGTTCACGAGATGGCGCTGCGCAGCTCCACCACGTCGAGCTGTTCCGTCTCGTCGTGGGCCGTCAGGTCGATGACCTGGCCCACCACCGGGGCCGCCGAGTCCCGGCGCGCAGCCGCCAAGGCCTCCTGGCCGACCACGTCCGCGAGGTCCTCGTCCTGGACGGCTTCGATCGCCGCCTCGGCCGACTTCTGGGTGCCGAAGAAGTCGAAGCCGCCCTGCACGCGCGAGGCGCGGCGGCGCTGGGCGGCGTACGGCATGTCGGCGGAGGCCGCCGCGGCGCGGCGCGAGACGATGGCGGACGACGGGCGCGCGCGGTCCGGAAGGGACACGGCGTCGGTGCCGGCGGCCGCCTCGTGCTTCCCCTCCGGCTCCGCCACCCCGCGTCCCTGGGCCTCGCGCCCCTGGCCGACGGCGCCCCGTACGTCACGGCTCCGCACTTCGCGCGACCTCCGGGCCTCCTGGTCCGCCGCGTCGCGCGCGAGCTTGTCCAGCGCCATGGAAGCCCGCAGGTACGCGGACGGCGTCGGCGAACTGCCCGCCGCGGGCAGCGCCTTCGCGGGAGCCGACGCCTCGATCGCCAGCAGCCGCCGGCCCTCCAGTGCGCTGGCCCGCTCGGTCTCCGCGGTCGCGTAGCGCCGCAGCAGCGCGGCGTGCTCGCCGCGCAGGGCGGCCAGTTCGACCCGCTTGCTGCGCAGTTTCGCGTCGAGCCTGGCGCGCAGCTCGCGCGACTCCTCCAGGTCCGACTCGAGGTCCGCTATCCGCTCCTCGGTCTTCCACTCGTCGCTGACGCGGGCCCGCGTCAGCTCGGCCACCCGCCGGCCCGCCGACCGGTCCCAGCCGCGCATGAGGACCGCGCCGGTGACCGCCGCGGCCGAGGCCGCGGCCACCAGGCCGCGCAGCACCACCGGTTCCGCGAACAACCAGGCGCCGGCGGCGCAGAGTATCGACGCGCCGGCGACCGCCGAAGGCGGAAGGATCCTGTGCAGGGGTGGCGAATGGCGGTGGCGTCCACGTGGCATGGCCTGAAATTTACCGTGCGTACGCGGGAGATGGGGACCCGCCCGGCAATCTGTTCCCGGGCGGTTACCCAATTCCTTGCGTGATCTACTTCTTGATCAGGCCCTTGGACTCCAGATACTCCTTCGCCGCGTCGGCGGGCTTCGCCCGGTCGGAGTCGATCTTGCGGTTCAGCTCCACCAGATCATCGGTCGTCAGCACCTTGGTGAGCTTGCCGAGAGCATCGGCTATCTCCTGCGTTCCGGCGTCCTTCGCATTGACCACCGGCAGTACGTTGTCGGCGTTCTGGAGCTTCTTGTCGTCTTCCAGGAGTACGAGCCCGAAGCTCTCCAGCGTCGCGTCGGTCGTCGTGGTCAGCACCAGCTGATCGGCGCCGTCCTTGACGGCCTGCTTGGACTGCGGAGTGCCTACGCCCTTGGGGTCGACGCCGGTGACGTCGATCCCGTACTCCTTCTTCAGGCCCGGTGCGCAGAAGGGCCGGATCTCGCATTCGTCGCCCGCCGCGATCTTCACCTTCAGCTTGGACTTACCAAGATCGGAAAGCGTCTTGAGGTTGTTCTTCTCGGCGTATTCCTTGCTCACCGCGAAGGCGTTCTGGTCGACCGCCCCGCCGGCCGGCAGCACCTTCAGTCCGCGCGGCTCCGCGAGCTTCTCCAGCGCTTCGAAGGTGGCGGTCACATCGCTGGACGCGACCGGATTCTTCTCCGGCGCCTCGGGTCCGTTCGCCTTCGCGTTGAGAAATTCGGCAAGCGTAGCGGCGTATTCCGGTACGACGTCGATCTCGCCCTTCTCCAGGGCGGGTGCGTACAGTTCGCGGTTCTCCACGGTCTTGACGGAGGTGCCGTATCCGGCGTCGGAGAGGAGCTGCGCGTACAGCTCGGCCAGCACCTTCGACTCGGTGAATCCGGCCGAACCCACCACCAGTGAGCCCTTCTTGCCGGCCTCGCCGGTCTCGGCCGCGCCGCCGTCCCTGCCCTTCTCCAGGCTCTCACCGCCGCATGCCGCCAGCCCGCCGGCCAGCGCGATCACGGCCACTACCGCACCCGCTGTGCGCGAGGTCCTGCTCATGACGTTCACCATCCAAGAGGAGAAATAGGGGAAACAATCCGGAGAGTCCGTCAGGCGGCCGGCCGGTCCGCGCCGCGCCGCCGCCGCATCGGGTCGAGCAGCCGGTCCGCCGCCACCAGCACTCCCTCGACCAGGAGCGCGAGGACGGCGACGAGCAGTGCTCCCGCCACCACCTGCGGCGTGTCGTACGTGTTGAAACCGGCCGTGATGATCCGGCCGAGGCCGCCCTCGCCCGCCATCGCGGCGAGCGTGGCCGTGGCGACCACCTGGACGGCCGCCGACCTGAGCCCGGTCATGACCAGCGGGTACGCGAGGGGCAGCTCGACCCGTACGAACACCTGCCACCCCGACATGCCCATCCCGCGCGCGGCCTCCACCACCGCCCGGTCCACCTCCCGCATGCCGATGTACGCGTTGGTCAGCAACGGCGGTACGGCGAACAGCACCAGCGCGATGATCGTCGGCAGGTCACCCTGCCTGCCCAGCGGGGTGAGCGTCAGCAGGACCAGCACCGCGAGGGTGGGGACCGCCCGCCCCGCGTTGGAGAGGTTGACGGCGAGCGCGCCGCCCCGGCCCACGTGCCCGAGCCAGAGCGCCACCGGCAGCGCGATCAGACAGGACAGCAGCAGGCACACACCGCTGAAGTACAGATGCTCGGCGAGCCGGTTCCAGATGCCGCTCTCGCCCTGCCAGTTGGCACCGGACGCCAGCCAGGCGAAGGCTTCCCCGATCGCTCCCACGGCTCAGCCGGCCTTGGCGGCAGAGGCGGGGACAGGGGCGGTGCGGGCGGTACGTATGCGCGGTGCACGCGGCCGGGTCCACGGCGTCAGCAGTCTTTGCAGCCCGAGCAGCAGCAGGTCGGCCGCCACCGCCAGCAGCACACAGATCACCGAAGCGGTGAGCACCTGCGCCTTGAAGAGGGAGTCGAGGCCGTCCACGATCAGCGTCCCCAGACCGCCGTATCCCACGATCGCGCCGACCGTCGTCAGGGCGACCGTCGAGACGGTCGCGATCCGCACCCCGGCGAGCAGCGCCGGGAGCGCCAGCGGCAGCTCGACCTCCCACAGCAGCCGCCCGCGTCCGTACCCCATGCCCAGCGCGGCCTCCCGCGCCTCCGCCGGCACCGCTTCGAGCCCGGCCAGGATGTTGCGCACGAGAACGGTCAGCGAATAGAGGACCAGCCCCGTGACCACCACGGCCGCCGAAAGCCCGAACACCGGCAGCAGCAGCGAGAACATCGCGAGTGAAGGGACCGTGTAGAGCACGGTCGTGAGGCCGAGGACCGGTCCCGCGAACCGGGACCGGCGGCCGTCCCGGTCACGCGCGAGCAGGGCCAGCGGGAAGGCGATCAGCAGGCCGATCAGCACGGAGACCAGGGTGATCCACACATGCTGGACGGTCGCGTCGGTCAACTCCTGGCCCCGGGAGCGGACGTACTCCCCGCAGATCCAGTCGTTCGCCGTCAGGCAGCTTTGGCCGCTCATGCCGCCCCGCCTCCCCCCGAGATCCCGAACTCATGTCTGACGACCCTATCCCCGGCCACTGACAGCCACCGGAATCCGCCGTGTTCCCGCACCATGGTCCTGACACCGGAACGGCCACAAGGGGGACTCATGATCCGATTCGAGCACGTCACCAAGCGGTACGCCGACGGCACCACCGCCGTCGACGACCTCTCCTTCGAAGTCGCCGAGGGTGAACTGGTCACGCTCGTCGGGCCTTCCGGCTGCGGCAAGACCACCACCATGAAGATGGTGAACCGGCTGACGGAGCCGACCGGCGGCCGGATATTCCTCGACGGGGACGACATCTCCACCATCGACCCGGTACGGCTGCGCCGCCGCATCGGCTATGTGATCCAGCAGGTCGGCCTCTTCCCCCACAAGACGGTTCTGGACAACACCGCGACCGTGCCCCACCTCCTCGGTGTCAAACGTGCCAAGGCCCGCGAGCGCGCCGCCGAACTCCTCGACCTGGTCGGCCTCGACCCGTCCGTCCACGGCCACCGCTACCCCGACCAGCTCTCCGGCGGCCAGCGCCAACGCGTCGGTGTGGCCAGGGCCCTGGCGGCCGACCCGCCCGTACTCCTGATGGACGAGCCCTTCGGCGCGGTCGACCCGGTGGTCCGCGAGCATCTCCAGAACGAATTCCTGCGGCTCCAGTCCCAGGTGCGCAAGACCGTCCTCTTCGTCACCCACGACATCGAGGAGGCCGTCCGGCTCGGCGACCGCATCGCCGTCTACGGACAGGGCACGATCGAGCAGTTCGACGCCCCGGCCGCCGTCCTCGGGGCGCCCGCCACCCCGTACGTCGCGGATTTCGTGGGCGCGGACCGCGGCCTCAAGCGCCTCTCCGTCACGCCCATCGAGCCGGGCGACCTGGAGCAGCCGCCGGTCGTCCATCTCGACGACCCGGTCGGGAAGGCTGCCGCCGAGCTGAGCTCCGAGGGGGCCCGGTGGGCCGTCGTCCTCGACAGCTCCGACGATCTGCACGGCTGGATCTCCGCGGAACAGGCGCGGACGGCCACCGGGACCGTACGCGAGCACGCCCGCCGCATGGAGGCGTGGCTGCCCGTCGGCGCCTCCCTCAAGCAGGCCTTCTCCACGATGCTCCAGCACGACGCGGGGTGGATCGCGGTCATCGACGAGGAGGGCGCGGGACGCTTCCTCGGCGTCCTCACACCGGCCCGTCTCCACGAGGCGCTGCGCCGTTCCATCGACGCGGACGCGCAGGCCGTTCCCCGTACGGCGGTGGAGGTGGAGTCCGTCGGCCGAGGCTGAGCCGCCGGCCCGTCCGCCGGCCCGTCCACCGGCTTTCCGGCTGATGATTTTCCGCGCGCGAGTGAACCCGGCCCCCGGATGCTCCGTCCTAGAGGGCGCAAATTGTCCGAATGCTTCGGCACGGACAGAAGATCTCTCGCAGAGCCACGGGAAGCGATGTCTATCAGCCTGGACGCGGACGACTCAGGGGCGGTTCCGGACCGGACACGACGGATACGGGGTGTCCGGGGTGTACGGCGGATCCTGCGGGGCCCGCGTCCCGAGCGGGTGCCCTCCCTGGCCGGTACGGCCTGCGCGGTCGTGGGGATCCTCGACATCGCCGCCGGCGTCTTCCCGCGCTTTCGGCACAGCAGGATGCACGCCGCCGCGGAGGTGCCGCCCGGGGCGCTCGGCCCGTTCGCGGCCGCCCTCGCGATCAGCGCGGGCGTACTGCTGCTGTTTCTCGCGCACGGCCTCAGGCGCCGCAAACTCCGTTCCTGGCGGGCCGCCGTGGTCCTGCTGCCCGCCGGAGCGGCGGCGCAGTTCACATACCGTCACTCGGTCATCGGCGTACTGCTCCCGGTGGCGCTGCTGGTGCTCCTGGGGCGCCACCGCGGCGAGTTCGCGGCCCTGCCCGATCCGCGCAGCCGCTGGAAGGCGCTCGCCAACTTCTTTCTCCTGGGCGCCGGTTCGCTCGTCATCGGCCTCGCCGTCGTCAGCTCGCACCCGGCGAAGGTGATAGGCGACCCGAGCGTGGCGGAGCGTCTGGAACACGTACTGTACGGGCTCTTCGGCTTCGAGGGCCCCGTCGGCTACACGGGCGGGGCCTCCTCGGCCGTCGGCCACTCGCTCGGCGCCCTGGGCCTGCTCACCGCCGTCACCACCCTCTACCTGGCCCTGCGGCCCGAGCACCCGGCGACCCGTCTCACCGCCGACGAGGAGCAGCGGCTGCGCGCCCTGCTGGCCCGGCACGGCGGCCGCGACCCCCTGGGCCACTTCGCGCTGCGCCACGACAAGGCCGTCGTCTTCTCCCCCAGCGGCAAGGCCGCCGTCACCTACCGCGTCGTCTCCGGCGTGATGCTCGCCAGCGGCGACCCGATCGGCGACGTGGAGGCCTGGCCGGGAGCCATCGAACGCTTCCTGGACGAGGCCAGGACCCACTCCTGGACCCCCGCCGTGATGGGCTGCAGCGAGGCCGGCGGTGAGGTGTGGACCCGCGAGAGCGGGCTCGACGCACTGGGGCCCGGGGACGAAGCGGTGGTGCACGTGCCGGATTTCTCCCTGGCCCGGCGTGCCATGCGCACCGTACGCCGGAGGGCCAGGCGCATCGAACGGAGCGATTACGGAACCCGTGCGCACCGCGTCCGTGACATCGGCGTCGGCGTCGGCGAGCCGGAGCGCGTCGGGCGGGCCGCCGACCGGCGCGGCACGGACACCGGGCGCGTTTTCTCCATGCCCCTCGGCCGCATCGGGGAGCCCGGCGGCGGGGACCGTGTGATCGCGACCGCCCACGCGGCCCCGCGGGCGAATGGCAGGCATCAATGCTTTAGATCATCAAGTTTCGCGCGATAGGCTGCCCCCCATGGCAGAGACAATCCGGACGATCCCCACCGAGGCCCAGCTCATGGAACGGCTCGCCGAGGCCTTCAGCGGCTACTACGGCGACTTCTCCCTGGCCGCCGCCGAGGCGGGCCTCACCGCCAGCCAGGCCAAGACCCTCGGTGTGCTGCGCGCGGCCCCCGCCTCGATGCGCGCCCTCGCCACCACCCTGGCCTGCGACGCCTCCAACATCACCGGGATCATCGACCGGCTGGAGAAGCGCGATCTCGTACGCCGCGAGGTCAGCCCCACCGACCGCCGCGTCAAGAACGTCGTCCTCACCCCCGCGGGCGAGGAGACCATCGACGCCATCCGGGCCCGCATGCACACCACCCGCGCCGCCCTCGGCGCCCTCGACGACTCCGGCCGCGCCATCCTCCACGACCTCCTCGGGCGCGTCTTCTGCGGTTCGCGCGGTCCGGGCACCACCGCCTGACGCCTACGCTGGACGCATGAGTACGTTGCGCACGCGTGGCCGGGTCGAGGGTCTGCCGGAGTGGGACCGCTGTGCGGTGATGGGGGTCGTCAATGTGACGCCCGACTCCTTCTCCGACGGCGGCCGCTGGTTCGACACGACCGCCGCGGTCAAGCGCGGCCTGACCCTCGTCGCCGAGGGCGCCGACCTGATCGACGTCGGCGGCGAGTCGACCCGCCCCGGTGCCTCCCGCGTCGACGCGGACGAAGAACTGAAGCGGGTGATCCCCGTGGTGCGCGGCCTCGCCTCCGAGGGCGTCACCGTCTCCGTGGACACCATGCGCGCCGCCGTCGCCGAACAGGCGGTCGCGGCGGGCGCGGTCCTGGTCAACGACGTCAGCGGCGGTCTGGCCGACCCCGCCATGATCCCGGCGGTCGCGGCGGCCGGAGCGCCCTTCGTCGTCATGCACTGGCGCGGCTTCAGCGAGCAGATGAACAGCCGTGCGGTCTACGCCGACGTGGTCGGCGAGGTCGTCTCCGAACTGCGCGCGCGCGTGGAGGCCGTGATCGCGGGCGGCATCGCCCCCGAGCGCATCGTCGTCGACCCGGGCCTGGGTTTCGCCAAGCAGGCCGAACACGACCTGGCCCTGGTCGCCCACCTCGCCGACCTGCGCGCCCTGGGCCACCCCCTCCTGGTCGCCGCCTCCCGCAAGCGGTTCCTCGGCCGTGTGCTGGCGGCCGAGGCCGGCGAGGGAGCCTCCCCGCCGCCCGCCCGCGAACGGGACGCGGCCACCGCCGCCGTCTCCGCCATCGCCGCCCACGAGGGCGCCTGGGCGGTGCGCGTCCACGAGGTACGGGCGACCGCCGACGCCGTACGGGTCGCCAGGGCCGTAGAGGGAGCCCGGTGAGCCCCGCGCCCACGGACGCCGAGCAGGTCGAACTGGCCAACACGGCGTTCTACGAGGCCGTGGAGCGCGGTGACTTCGAGGAGCTGTCGACGCTCTGGCTCGAGGACGAGGTCTCCTGCGTCCACCCGGGCTGGCCGGTGCTGACGGGACGCGGCGAGGTGCTCCGCTCGTACGCCCTGATCATGGCCAACACGGAGTACATCCAGTTCTTCCTCACAGACGTGAAGGTGACGGTGCTCGCCGACACCGCGGTGGTGACCTGCACCGAGAACACGCTCAGCGGCGGCCCGGCCGAGGAGGCCGGCGAGCTGGGCCCGCTGGTCGGCCAGCTGATCGTGGCCACCAACGTGTTCCGGCGCACCCGGGAGGGCTGGAAGCTGTGGTCGCACCACGGGTCTCCCGTTCTGGCCGAAACCGATGACGAAGAGGACGACGAGACACCCGCCTGAGTGGGTAGGGGCCTGTGGAAGGTTGGCGTCCGGACTCCCTGGGTAGGGGCGGCTACCAGCCGGACGCGCTTCTGTCCATAGCCCCCATGGGCGCCCGGTGTCAGTACCCGCAGGTAGATTCGGGCAAGGGTGGCATGCCGACCGCACTCGGCATGTGCCCTTGTTCTCTACGACAGCAGGAGTGATTCGCGTGGATCGTGTCGCGCTGCGCGGCCTCAAGGCCCGTGGGCACCACGGCGTGTTCCCCCGGGAGCGCGAGGAAGGCCAGACCTTCATCGTCGACCTGGTTCTCGGTCTCGACACCCGCCCCGCGGCGGCCGACGACGACCTGGCGAAGACCGTGCACTACGGCGTCGTGGCGGAGGAGGTCGTGGAAGTCGTCCAGGGCGAACCGGTCGACCTGATCGAGACGCTCGCCGAGCGGATCGCCCAGCAGTGCCTCAAGCACGACGGTGTGGAGGAGGTCGAGGTCTGCGTCCACAAGCCGGACGCCCCGATCACGGTCCCCTTCGACGACGTGACCATCACCATCACCCGGAGCCGAGTATGAACCGCACACCGAGTGACCCCACCGTGCAGCCGGTACCCGCCTCCGTGGTGGAGCAGGTGGACGCCGCGGACATCACGCTGTCCAACCCGAAACGGGCCGTGATCTCCCTCGGCTCGAACCTGGGCAACCGCCTGGAGACCATCCAGGGCGCGATCGACGCCCTGGAGGACACCCCGGGCCTGCGGGTCAAGGCCGTCTCCCCGGTGTACGAGACGGAGCCCTGGGGCGTCGACCCCGGCTCCCAGCCGTCGTACTTCAACGCGGTCGTCGTCGTCAAGACCACCCTGCCGCCGTCCTCCCTGCTGGAGCGCGGCCAGGCCATCGAGGAAGCCTTCGACCGGGTCAGGGAGGAGCGCTGGGGTCCGCGCACGATCGACGTGGACATCGTGGCGTACGCCGACGTGGTCTCCGAGGACCCGGCCCTCACCCTTCCCCACCCCCGCGCCCACGAGCGGGCCTTCGTGCTCGCCCCGTGGCGCGACGTGGATCCCGAGGCCCAGCTGCCCGGCCGCGGCCCCGTCGTGGAGCTGCTCGACGGCGTCGGCGCGGGCGGCGTACTCCCCCGCCCCGACCTGGAACTCCGTCTGCCCGAGTAGTCGTTAGGCTGACGGGCCAGTGACGGATCAGTGACGGACCGCTGGCGGCCCGGCAGTGACCACGACCTGATGATCATGACTGGATGATCGTGACCGCATGTGAGGGGCGCTCTCGGTGAAGCAACTTCGGCTCGGGGTACTGGCCGGTCTCTTCGCCGCGGCAGGAGTCCTGTCCTGGGGCGGCGCCCGCCTCTGGGACACCGTCGGCACACTGCCGAGCGTGCCGCTCGCGGCGCCCGTCGTGCTGGCCGTGATCGCCGTCGTGCTCCTGGCGACCGCGCTCTCGATCCGTTCCCGGCTGCGCGCCCAGCGTGAGCGCCGCCCGGGCGCGAAGGGCGTGGAGCCGCTGATGGCGGCCCGCGCGGTGGTGTTCGGCCAGGCGAGCGCGCTCGTCACGTCCCTGGTCTGCGGGATGTACGGCGGCGTGGGTGTCTTCCTGCTGATGAACAGCCTCGACGTCCCCGCCCGCCGGGACCAGGCCATTTACGCGGGCCTGTCCGTCCTGGCGGGCGCGGGCGTCGTCGCGGCGGCGTTCTTCCTGGAGCGGGTCTGCAAGCTCCCCGACGACGAGGACAAGGGCGCCGCCCCCGCGGCCTGAGCCCTTCCGGACCGGGGGACCGGCGCGGGGAGGGAGCGCCCTCCGTGCTTCTCGCGGGCGCCCTACAGCAGCGTGCCGCCCTCGACGCTGGTCTGCGCGAGGATCGCGTCCAGCCGCTCCAGTACGCCGGCGGGCAGCTCCACCCGCGCGGCTGCCAGGTTCTCCCGGATGTGGGCGGGCGTACGGCTGCCGGGGATCGGCACGACGTGCTCGTCCTGGTGCAGCAGCCAGGCCAGTGCCAGCTGCGCCGGGGTGATCGAGAGCTCCTCGGCGACGGCCCGCACCGGCGCGAACCGGTCCTTGTTCGTCTGCTGGTTGGCGGCGTCGAAACGCGGCATCTGCCGCCGGAAGTCGCCCTCCTTCACCTCGCCGACCGTGCCGGTGAGGAAACCGGCACCCAGCGGCGACCAGGCGACGAGGCCCACACCCAGCTCACGGGCGGCGGCCAGCAGCTCCGGGTCCACGGGCCGCCACATCGACCACTCGGTCTGCACGGCCGCCACCGGGTGCACCGCGTGCGCGGCGCGCAGCTGTCCGGCCGTCACGTTCGAGAGTCCCAGGTGGCGCACCAGGCCGGCACTGATCAGGTCGGCCACGGCGCCCACGGTGTCGGCCAGCGGCACCTGCGGGTCCGGGAAGTGCGGGTAGTACAGGTCGATGCGGTCGGTGCCGAGCTCGCGCAGGCTGGCCTCGGCGTAACCGCGTACGTGCTTGGGATCGGCATTGACCGCCAGCTCGCCGAAGGCGAAGCCGACCGGGAAGGGGTGCGCCTCGACGCCCTCCGGGAGCCGGAAACCGAACTTGGTCGCGATGACGACCTCGTCGCGCCGGCCGCGCAGGGCCTTGCCGACGAGCCGCTCGTTGTGGCCGTCCTGGCCGTAGCCGTCGGAGGTGTCGACGAAGGTGGCGCCCGCGTCGAGCGCGGCGAGCATCGCCCGCTCGCCGCGCTCGTCGTCGATCTCCCCGTAGACCCCGGGCGAGAGGACCATCGCGCCGAAGCCGAGTGCGGACACGTCCAGGCCGCCCAGGCGGCGTATGGGCAGCAGGTTCTCAGTCATGCGCCCGATGCTTGCACAACACCGCTTCCGCCAGGGGAAGTTGGCCGGATATCAGCGGGCCATGATCAGGCTCATCGCCTCGTTGCGCGTCGCCGCGTCCCTGAGCTGCCCGCGCACCGCGGAGGTGATGGTCTTCGCGCCGGGCTTGCGGATACCGCGCATCGACATGCACATGTGCTCGCACTCGATGACCACGATCACGCCGCGCGGCTCCAGGATCTCCATCAGGGAGTCGGCGACCTGCGTGGTGAGCCGCTCCTGCACCTGCGGACGGCGGGCGAAGACGTCGACCAGCCGCGCCAGCTTCGACAGGCCGGTGATCTTGCCACTGGTCGCCGGGATGTACCCGACGTGGGCGACCCCGCGGAACGGGACCAGGTGGTGTTCACACGTACTGAACACCTCGATGTCCTTGACCAGGATCATCTCGTCGTGACCCAGGTCGAACGTCGTCGTCAGTACGTCCTCGGGCTTCTGCCACAGGCCGGCGAATATCTCCCTGTACGCCCGTGCCACGCGCCCCGGAGTGGCCAGCAGCCCCTCCCGGTCCGGGTCCTCCCCGACCGCGATGAGGAGCTCGCGCACGGCGTTCTCGGCCCGCTTCTCGTCGAACTCGCCGATCGAGCCTTCGCCGTCCAACGTCACCGGGTCGGTCATCTGTGCCTCGTTCCTGTGCTTTCACATGACGCAAACGTTCCGGCGTACGAAAACGCCGCGTCCCCCAGGCTAAAACCTGGGGGACGCGGCGTTCATTCCGGGCCCCGCGGGGGCTCCGGAGCGATCAGCTCTCGGGGCGCTCCTCGGGAATCGCCTCGGTGGCCTGGACGTCCGTGGAGCCGGCCGTCACCGCGGGAGTCACACCGTTGGCAGCGGCGCCGTTGGTGAGGGAGAGCTCCTTCGGGGAGAGCACCGGCGGCCGCGTGGACGGCGTACGGCGGGAAGAACCGGTCCACGCGGGGCGGGCCGGACGCTTCACGATCGGGCTGAAGATCTCGGCGATCTCCTCCTTGTTCAGCGTCTCCTTCTCCAGGAGGGCCAGAACCAGGTTGTCGAGAACGTCGCGGTTCTCGACGAGGATCTCCCACGCCTCGTTGTGCGCGGTCTCGATGAGCTTCTTGACCTCTTCGTCGACCAGTGCGGCGACCTCTTCCGAGTAGTCGCGCTGGTGACCCATGTCACGGCCGAGGAACGGCTCGGAGCCGTCCTGGCCGAACTTGATCGCGCCGAGACGCTCGGTCATGCCGTACTGCGTGACCATCGCGCGGGCCGTGGCGGTGGCCTTCTCGATGTCGTTCGAAGCGCCCGTGGTCGGGTCGTGGAACACCAGTTCCTCGGCCGCACGGCCGCCCATCATGTAGGCGAGCTGGTCCAGCATCTCGTTGCGCGTGGTCGAGTACTTGTCCTCGTCCGGGAGCACCATCGTGTAACCGAGGGCGCGCCCGCGGGACAGGATGGTGACCTTGTGCACCGGGTCGCTGTTCGGAGAGGCCGCCGCGACCAGGGCGTGTCCGCCCTCGTGGTACGCGGTGATCTTCTTCTCCTTCTCGCTCATGATCCGGGTCCGCTTCTGCGGTCCGGCCACGACGCGGTCGATCGCCTCGTCCAAGGAGTGGTTGTCGACCAGCTTCTTGTCACTGCGGGCGGTCAGCAGCGCGGCCTCGTTCAGCACGTTCGCCAGGTCGGCGCCGGTGAAGCCGGGCGTACGACGGGCGACGGCCCGCAGGTCGACCTCCGGCGTGACCGGCTTGCCCTTCGCGTGCACCTTGAGGATCTCGAGACGGCCCTGGAGGTCCGGGCGGTCGACCGCGATCTGCCGGTCGAAGCGGCCCGGGCGCAGCAGCGCCGGGTCGAGGATGTCGGGCCGGTTCGTGGCGGCGATCAGGATGACGCCGCCCTTCACGTCGAAGCCGTCCATCTCGACGAGCAGCTGGTTGAGGGTCTGCTCGCGCTCGTCGTGACCGCCGCCCATGCCGGCACCGCGGTGCCGGCCGACGGCGTCGATCTCGTCGACGAAGACGATCGCCGGGGCGTTCGCCTTGGCCTGCTCGAAGAGGTCACGCACACGCGAGGCACCGACACCGACGAACATCTCGACGAAGTCGGAACCGGAGATCGAGTAGAACGGGACGCCGGCCTCGCCCGCGACAGCACGCGCGAGCAGCGTCTTGCCCGTACCGGGCGGGCCGTACAGCAGCACACCCTTGGGGATCTTGGCGCCGACGGCCTGGAACTTCGCCGGCTCCTGGAGGAACTCCTTGATCTCGTGGAGCTCCTCGACCGCCTCGTCGGACCCCGCCACGTCGGCGAACGTCGTCTTCGGGGTGTCCTTGGTGATGAGCTTGGCCTTGGACTTCCCGAACTGCATGACCCGGGAGCCGCCGCCCTGCATCTGGTTCATCAGGAACAGGAAGACGACCACGATGAGGACGAAGGGGAGCAGGGAGAGCAGAATCCCGACGAAGGCGTTCTGCTTGGTGGGGGAGACCGTGTAGCCCTTTTCGATGTCCCCGCTGTCGAACTTCGACTGCAGCTTGTTGGCGAGCGCGACGCCCTGGTCGCCGATGTAGCTCGCCTGGATCTTGCTGCTGTCCTTGACCTTCTGGCCGTTCTTCAGCTCGACCTTGATGACCTGTTCGTCACCGGTCGTCAGCTTGGCCTGCTTGACCTGGTTCTTGTCGATCGTCTGGACGACCTCGGCAGTGTCCACCGTCTTGTAGCCGCCGGACGAGCCGACAACCTGCATCAACACGACCACGGCGAGGACGGCCAGCACGATCCACATGACCGGCCCACGGAAGTATCGCTTCACGTCCATCCATACGGGGCGGTAGTCGCCCCGTCCCTCCTGCCCGTAGGTAAATGCTGCTGTTTAAAAAGACTGTCCTTCGGACGGTACCCCAGCATTGTCACCCGCGACTGCCGGGGACGGCCGGTGAACCTGCCTTCCCATGCTCCAACGGCGGGACACGGTCGGAGGTTCCCGGCAAGCGGGGCGCGGCTCCGCCTGCCGGCTCAGCCGCCGTAGACGTGCGGCGCGAGCGTGCCGACGAAAGGCAGGTTCCGGTACTTCTCGGCGTAGTCCAGGCCGTAGCCGACGACGAACTCGTTGGGGATGTCGAAGCCGACCCACTTCACGTCGAGCTGGACCTTCGCCGCCTCGGGCTTGCGCAGCAGCGTGCACACGTTCAGGGAGGCGGGCTCACGCGACCCGAGGTTCGACAGCAGCCAGGAGAGCGTCAGGCCCGAGTCGATGATGTCCTCGACGATCAGGACGTGCTTGCCCTTGATGTCGGTGTCGAGGTCCTTGAGGATGCGCACGACACCGGAGGACTGGGTGCCCGCGCCGTACGACGAGACGGCCATCCAGTCCATCGTGACGGGGGTGGACAGGGCACGCGCCAGGTCCGCCATGACCATCACGGCGCCCTTGAGGACACCGACGATGAGCAGGTCCTTGCCCGCGTACTCCGCATCGATCTTCGCGGCCAGCTCGGCCAGCTTCGCGTCGATTTCTTCCTTGGTGATGAGCACCGACTTGAGGTCGGTGCCCATGTCCTTCTCGTTCACCCGGGTCACTTTCGTAGTGCTTCAGCGCATCAGCCCTGCCGAATGACCAGTCTGCCACCCTGCCGCCGCGCCTCCACCCGGCCGGGGAGGTTGATGGCTCCCTGCCCGCGCCAGCCGGTGATCAGCCGGTCGACCTCTTCGACGTGCCGTGCGAAGAGCGCTCCGGCCGGCGAGCCCGCCGAGATGGCCGCCCGGCGCAGGACGCGGCGGCGTACGGCCGGGGGCAGGGCGTAGAGCTTGACGCACTCCAGGTGGCCGGATTCGTCCCGTACGGACGCGTCCGCCTCGGCGGCCCAGCCGTCCAGGGCGTCGGCGTCGTCCCGGGAGAGCTGTGCCGTCCGGGCCAGGGCCTCGACGACGCCTTTGCCGAGTGCCTTCTCCAGGGCCGGCAGGCCGTCGTGGCGCAGCCGCGAGCGCGTGTAGGCGGGGTCGGTGTTGTGCGGGTCGTCCCAGACGGGCAGCGACTGGACCATGCACGCCTTGCGGGCGGTCTGCCGGTCGAGCTGGAGGAAGGGCCTGCGGTAGCGGCCGGCGCCGGTCACGGCGGCCATGCCGGACAGCGAGCGGATGCCGGACCCGCGGGCGAGGCCGAGCAGGACCGTCTCGGCCTGGTCGTCGCGCGTGTGGCCGAGCAGCACCGCGGCGGCGCCGTGGCGCTCCGCGGCGGCGTCCAGCGCGGCGTAGCGGGCGTCGCGGGCGGCCGCTTCGGGGCCGCCGGCGCGGCCGACGGTCACCGCGACGGCCTCGACGGGGTCGAGACGCAGTGCGGCGAGGCGGTTGACGACCTCGTCGGCCCGTACGCCGGAGCCCTCCTGGAGGCCGTGGTCGACGGTGACGCCGCCTGCCTGGATGCCGAGCTTGGGTGCTTCGAAGGCGAGGGCGGAGGCGAGCGCCATGGAGTCGGCGCCGCCGGAGCACGCCACCAGCACGAGCGGCGGGGGCGGCTCGTGCGGGGGTGCGCCCGGTACGGCGACCGGTGCCGTGGCCGTGCGTGAGGTGATGTCGTTGAGTACGTCGTGGAGTACGCGGCGGACCGCCAGGCGTATCGCTGCGACCGCAGGATGGGGACCCATGTCCGGTGCCCTTCGGTGAAGTTGGGGGTGCCTCGGGAGGAGAAGCCAGTCACTCAGAGTGCGTCGATGGTGACAGAGCCGAGCCATTACCCGAGCATCGCACGCCTACTCAGCCCTCACGGTCCCTCGGATGGGTGATTGAAGGGGCGTTCTCCTGCCGTCGGCCGGATCCGGCTCACGGCTCTCCCCTACGGTGCACCCGCGCGACCCAGTCCGCCGGTTTGGCGATCTCGGCCTTGGTGGGAAGCGTGTTCGGGGAGGTCCAGACGCGGTTGAAGCCGTCCGTCCCGACCTCCTCCACCACGGCCCGCACGAAACGCTCACCGTCCCGGTACTGGCGGAGCTTGGCGTCCAGACCGAGCAGTTTGCGCAGGGCGAGGTCGAGGCGGCTCGCGCCGCGGGCCCTGCGCTGCTGGAACTTCTCGCGGATCTCGGCGACGGACGGCACCACGTCGGGGCCCACGCCGTCCATCACGAAGTCGGCGTGGCCCTCGAGCAGCGACATGACCGCGGTCAGGCGGCCCAGGATCTCGCGCTGGGCGGGGGTCTGGACGATCTCGACGAGGCTGCGGCCGCCGTCCTCGCCCTCCTCGCCCTCGGGACGGCCGCCGGCCAGCGACTGGGCCGCCTCGCGCAGCCGCTCCAGGACCGTCATCGGGTCGACCTCGGTCTCGGCGAGGAACGACTGGATTTCGCCCTCCAGGTGGTCGCGCAGCCAGGGCACGGCCGTGAACTGGGTGCGGTGGGTCTCCTCGTGCAGGCAGACCCAGAGCCGGAAGTCGTGCGGGTCCACTTCGAGCTCCCGCTCGACGTGCACGATGTTGGGGGCGACGAGCAGGAGGCGGCCGCCGCCGGTACCGGCGGGCAGCTCGCGGGAGGGCGGGGCGAACGTCTCGTACTGCCCGAGGACGCGCGAGGCGAGGAAGGAGAGCAGCATGCCGACCTCGACGCCGGTCACCTTGCCGCCGACCGCGCCGAGCACGGCGTTGCCGGGGCCCGAGCCCCTGCGTTCCTGCATCTTGCCGAGGAGCGGCCGCAGCACCTCCCGGAATCCGGCGACGTTCGCCCTGATCCAGCCGGCCCGGTCGACGACGAGAACCGGGGTGTCCTGCGGCTCGTGCCCCTCGGGGATCATCCGCGTGAAGGAGCGGACGTGCTCCTCGGAGGCCTTGGCGTGCCGGCGGAGCTCGGCGACGACGGCTCGCGCCTCGTCCCGGCTCACGTCGGGGCCCGGCCTCACCAGTCGGGTCGCGGTCGCCACCGCGAGGTTCCAGTCGACCATCTCCGCACCACTGATGCTCGTCATGCGTCAACCGTACGTTGTCGACCGGGCCCGCGGTCAGGTGTTGTCCTCCACCCGTACCCCTGAACTTCCTCGGGGTTCACGTACGCCCCGGCCGTCCCCCGGAGGGCTCGCAGCCGCAGTTGGCGATCGTGGAGGCCAGCCGGTCCAGGGCGGACTGGGCCGCGCCGGGGTCCTGGGCGCCCTCGGTGAGGAAGGCGAAGGAGAGGAGCCGGCCGTCCGCGTCGACGACGGTTCCGGCCAGTGCGTTCACGCCGGTGAGGGTGCCGGTCTTGGCGCGGACCATGCCCGTGCCCGCGGAGTCCTCGGCGTACCGGCTCTTCAGGGTGCCGCTGAAACCGGCCACGGGGAGGCCGGTCAGGACGGGCCGCAGCTCGGGGCGGGCCGGGTCGGCGGCGCGGGCGAGGAGTCCGGACAGCAGGGCCGCCGAGAGGCTGCCGGCGCGGTCCAGGCCGCTGCCGTCGGCGAAACGGGCGCCGGCCAGTGGCAGCCGGAGTTTCTTCAGCCGCGCCCCGACGGCCCGGCCCGCGCCTTCGAAACTGGCCGGTTCGTCCGAGGCGAGCGCGGTCTGGCGGGCGAGGGCCTCGGCGAGGTCGTTGTCGCTGTGGGTGAGGGTGCGCTCGACGAGGGCGGAGAGGGGCGCGGAGAGGGCCCTGGCGACCGGTGCGGCGCCGCCGGGCGCCTTCCCGGGGGCCGGGGGCCTCTTCACCTCCACTCCGCGCTTGCGCAGCATTTCGGCGAAGGCGCGGGCCGCGTCGCCCGCCGGGTCGGCGCTGCGCGGGGCGGGGCCGCTGCGGGAGCCGTCGAGGCGGCCCTCCTCCAGCATCAGGGGGGTGACGGGGCTGATGTTCTCGTTGGGGCTGATGGGGTGATGTACGGGCCCCGAGTACAGCGAGACGTCGTACGTCAGCTCCGTCCTGGTGACACCGCGGTCCCGCAGCACCCGTACGGTGTCGTCGGCCAGGGAGGCCAGGTCCTCCCGGTCGAGCGTGGGGTCGCCGCCGCCGGCCAGCACGACCTTCCTGCCGTCGGGGACCGCGGTGACGGTGGTGGCGATGCGGTGGTCGGGGCCGAGGGCCAGGAGCGCGGCGGCCGACGTCGCGATCTTGACGGTGGACGCCGGGACCAGCTCGTCGCCGTCGCCCTTTCCGTACACCCGCGTGCCCGTCGCGGTGTCGAGCACCGACGCGGTACGCAGCGTGCCGAGCGCGGGGTCGCGCAGCAGCGGTTCGAGGGCGTCCGCGAGCGCGCCGGGGGCCGGCGGCGGCACGGGGGAACCGAGCGCGGTGAGCACACCGGGCGCGCTGGGGGCGGGCGCCGGGGCGTCGGGCGCCGGCGGTTCGTGACGTGCGCCACCTTCCCCCGCGGCCTCGGGGGTACGGGAGGCGGCCCACGCCCGCTCGGCCTTACGCTGACCTGAGTCCCAGGGGCCCGCCGCGGCCACCGCCCCGGCGGAGAGGGCGAGACCGGCCACGGCCGCGACCGCCGCGAGCTGCCATGTTTTTCGCTCCGGCACCTCGGACCAGCCCCTTTCGCGATCACACACCTGCGTGAGGGACACTTAACCACTGCGTGTTGCCGGGAGCATGACGCCCCGGCTCGTCCGGCCTACCGAACCGGCCGGGAGGTCCGGGGGTCGCTCCCCCGGGAGGACGCAGCACCACCCGAAGCATGTGCTGATCATGGAGGAGCCACCCGTGGAGTTCGACGTCACCATCGAGATCCCGAAGGGTTCGCGGAACAAGTACGAGGTGGACCACGAGACCGGTCGGATCCGCCTGGACCGTCGACTCTTCACTTCCACGAGCTACCCGGCGGACTACGGCTTCGTCGAGAACACCCTCGGCGAGGACGGCGACCCGCTGGACGCGCTCGTACTGCTGGACGAGCCCACGTTCCCCGGCTGTGTCATCAAGTGCCGCGCGATCGGCATGTTCCGGATGACCGACGAGGCCGGCGGCGACGACAAGCTGCTGTGCGTCCCGGCGTCGGACCCGCGGGTGGAGCACCTGCGCGACATCCACCACGTGTCGGAGTTCGACCGCCTGGAGATCCAGCACTTCTTCGAGGTCTACAAGGACCTGGAGCCCGGCAAGTCCGTCGAGGGCGCCGACTGGGTCGGCCGCACCGAGGCCGAGGCCGAGGTCGAGGCCTCGTACAAGCGCCTGCAGGCGCAGGGCGGCAGCCACTGACGAGCCCCCGGGCTCACGCGACACCACGACGGCGGGCGGTGCACCCCAACGGGGGCGCACCGCCCGCCGTGTGTTGAGCCACGCGCAGGGGGAAGGTGTCCGTCCGCATACTGGGCACTGACTGGGAACGGCCTGGCCGTTCACCGGGCGGACGGGCTTGTTGGATCAAGGAATCGAAGCGAGGCAAGTGGTGGCGGAGCCGAAGCGCGGCGGCAGCGGGGCCGAGAGCGAGGGCTCCGAGGACCGCAAGCCGCAGTCGGACGAGGCGCGCAGCGCCTTCGCGCCACCGGCCGGGGTCGAGCAGCCGGGGCCGGCCGACGAGGACAGTCCGACCTCCGAGTTCGCCCTTCCGCCGGGGCTGACCACCGGGGAGCACCCCGTGGTGCCGGAGGCGTCGGCCTTCGACACCCCGAGCACCTACAGCTCCCGCAACGCGCCGCCCGCGTTCACCCCGGCCCACGGCATGCCCATGGTCAAGCTGATCAAGGAGGCGCCCTGGCAGGACCGGATGCGTACGCTGCTGCGCATGCCGGTGGGCGACCGGCCCGTGCCGGAGCCGGTGCAGCGGCACGACGAGGCCGGGCCCGCCGTACCGCGCGTGCTGGACCTGACACTGCGTATCGGGGAGCTGCTGCTCGCGGGCGGCGAGGGGGCCGAGGACGTCGAGGCGGCGATGTTCGGCGTCAGCCGGGCGTACGGGCTCGACCGCTGCGAGCCGAACGTCACCTTCACGCTGCTGTCGATCTCGTACCAGCCGTCGCTGGTGGAGGACCCGGTCACGGCGAGCAGGACCGTACGCCGCCGGGGCACCGACTACACGCGGCTGGCCGCGGTCTACCACCTCATCGACGACATCACCTCGCCGGACACCGACGTCACGCTGGAGGAGGCGTACCGCACGCTCGCGGAGATACGCCGCAACCGCCACCCGTACCCCGGCTGGGCACTGACGTCGGCCAGCGGGCTGCTGGCCGGCGCGGCCTCCGTACTGGTCGGCGGTGGGCCCGTGGTGTTCCTGGCGGCCGCGATCGGCGCGATGCTCGGCGACCGGCTGGCGTGGCTGTGCGCGGGGCGCGGGCTGCCGGAGTTCTACCAGTTCCTGGTGGCGGCGATGCCGCCCGCCGCGATAGGGGTGGCGCTCACGCTGGCGCCGACGACGACGATGTGGGACGTCCGGCCCTCCGCCGTGATCACCGGTGGGCTCTTCGCGCTGCTGCCGGGGCGGGCCCTGGTCGCGGGGGTCCAGGACGGCCTGACCGGCTACTACATCACCGCCTCGGCGCGGCTGCTCGAAGTCATGTACTTCTTCATCGCGATCGTCATCGGCGTGCTGGTCGTGCTCTACCTGGGGGTGCAGCTGGACGCGGAGCTGCACGCGGCGACGGCGCTGGAGACGGTCGAGCGACCGGTGACGCAGATCCTGGCGTCGATGCTGCTCTGTTTCGCCTTCGCGATCCTGCTCCAGCAGGAACGCAACACCGTGCTGATAGTGACGCTGAACGGCGGAGTGGCCTGGCTCGTCTACGGTGCGATGCACGACGTCGGCGGGATCTCGCAGGTGGCTTCGACGGCCGTCGCGGCCGGGCTCGTGGGGCTCTTCGGGCAGCTGTTCTCGCGCTACCAGTACGCCTCGGCGCTGCCGTACGTCACGGCGGCGATCGGACCGCTGCTGCCGGGTTCGGCGACGTACTTCGGCCTGCTGGCCATCGCGCAGAACGACCTGAACTCCGGGCTCGCGTCGCTGTCGAAGGCGGCGGCGCTGTCGCTCGCGATCGCCATCGGGGTGAACCTGGGTGGCGAGATCTCCCGGCTGTTCCTGAAGATGCCGGGGGCGGGGCGTGGGGCCAGCCGCCGCGCGGCCAAGCGGACGCGCGGCTTCTAGGTCTCGTACGTACGCGGATCCGCCCGGTCAGCGCTTGGCGTGGCGGCCGCGCTGGGGGGCCGGGGACGTGCCGTCGGCGGCCTCGGCCGCGGCGGCCTTCTTGCCCTTGCTGCGGGCGCGCAGGTACTCGACGACGATCGGGAGGACCGAGATCAGCACGATCAGGATCAGGATCGCCTCGATGTTCTTGTGAACGAAGTCGATCTTGCCGAGCGAGGCGCCGAGCAGCGTGACGCCGGCGCCCCAGAGCACACCGCCGATGATGTTGAACGTGATGAACGAGCGGTAGTTCATCCGGCTGACACCGGCGATGATCGGCGTGAAGGTGCGGACGATCGGCACGAAGCGGGCCAGGACCAGCGACTTCGGGCCGTACTTCTCGAAGAAGTCGTGTGCCTTCTCGACGTTCTCCTGCTTGAAGAACTTGGAGTCCGGGCGCTTGAAGAGGGCGGGGCCGACCTTCCGGCCGAAGAGGTAGCCGACCTGGTCGCCGACGATCGCCGCGATGCAGACCAGCGTGCACACCAGCCACAGCGGGGTGTCCAGGACCCCCGTGGTCACCAGCAGACCGGTGGTGAACAGCAGCGAGTCGCCCGGCAGGAAGAAGCCGATGAGCAGGCCGGACTCGGCGAAGACGATGACCAGCAGGCCGATCAGGCCGAACTGCTCCAGCAGGTAGTCCGGATCCAGCCAGGCCGGTCCGAGCGCAAGCGTATTCATCGGGTACCGGCTCCAGGGTGGGATCGTCTGCGGCGGGGTTGCCGACCAAAGCTATCAACGTGGCCGGGGTACTCCGGGTTCCAGGAGGCGTTCTTGTGGGCCCCGGGGCGCCTCCGGAGCCCACATGGGCCGTTTGTCCTGTCGCTCGCTCCGCCGTTGCGCCGTTCCGCCGTGCTACGCGTGACGGGCGGCGTTGGCCAGGATCGCCTCACGCAGATAGGCGGCCAGGCCGGGCTTCGCCGCGTCGATGGACGCGGTGAAGCGCTCGTCCGTGACGTACATCTCGGCGAGACCGACGTGCATGGCGTAGCCGCAGTCGTAGTAACTGCCGCTGATCAGGGCGCGGTGCTCCTCGGCCAGGTCCATGGCCCGGACCGAGTCGGGCGCCGCGCCCTCCTCCATGGCGGCGACCAGGCGGGCGGTGTTCTCCTCGCTCTCCGCCTTGATCCGCAGCCAGTCCTCCTTGGTGTACGACGCGGTCCTGCGCCGCGACTGCCTGTACGCCTCGCCGGCGCCCCAGCGCTGCTCGGCCTCCTCGGCGTACTGCTCGGGGTCGTGGTCGCCGAAGACCTCGAACTTCTCTTCCGGGGTGAGGTTGATGCCCATCTTCCGTGCCTCCAAGGCGGTCTCGACGGCGGCGGCCATCTCCTGAAGTTTCCTGATCCGGCCGGACAGCAGCTCGTGCCGGCGCCGCAGGTGTTCCTGCGGGTCCGCGTCCGGGTCGTCGAGGAGGGCCGCCACCTCGTCGAGCGGGAAGCCGAGCTCCCGGTAGAACAGGATCTGCTGCAGCCGGTCGAGGTCGGCGTCGTCATAGCGCCGGTGGCCCGCGTGGCTGCGGCCGCTCGGGGAGAGCAGTCCGATCCCGTCGTAGTGGTGCAGCGTGCGCACCGTCACTCCGGCGAATCCGGCGACCTGTCCCACGGAGTAGCTCATCGCTTTCCGCTCCTTCTTCTTCTCGGTACGCACCTCAGCCTGAGTCCTCACGTCACGTGAGGTGCAAGTCCCGGGTGCCGGCCGTCGAGGCCAGTCCCGGCAGCCGCCCACCTCGAAGGTGTCCCACCGCTCCCCGTCGGCCGATATCCGGTACCGGCAGCCGCTCCCCGCCACCAGCCGGCCGAGCGGGACCGTCGACGCGTGCTCCGGGCCCGGGCCCGTCCGCCTGAAGGTGCGGCCGCCGTCCCTGCTGCGGTGAACGGCCCGTAACGGATGCTTGACCGGCTCGCCGGCCGGCAGTTCTCCCGTCTCCGCCGCGTAGACCACGCCGTCGCCCACCGAGACCCGCACGTCCCAGCCCGGCCTCTCCACCGGCCCGTCGAGTCGGTACCGACCGCGTCTTCCCGGCGGGCTTCACGCCGCGCGCCTGCCAGGACCGTCCGCCGTCCGCCGTGAACCAGGTGCGGTCCCGGCCCTCGTCCGACGCCTCGTGCACCCACGCCCGGCCGGGGCCGAGGACCCCCAGCTGCGCCGACACCCCGTCCGTGCCGGGCCGCTCGCCCAGTGGTGACGCGCGCCGCCGCCACTGCGACGCTCCCCGGTCCAAGGCCGCCACGTACTGACGGCAGAATCCGTTCCGGGGCCGCTCCGCGTCCTGCACGCACCGCGCGAGCAGCGCGAAGCCGCTGCCGTCCGAGGCGAACCCCACCCTGTGCGCCCAGCCGAGCAGGTCGCTCCCGGACGGCACCTTCGGCACCGGTGCCGGTGCCGGCGCCGCGAGAACGGCGCCGGTCAGCGCCCCTGCTGATCTGAACGGCCTGCGCATCGAAGCCCCCCGGTCTCGCGGTCTGCGGTCCCACGGTGGACCGCTTGTCCTTCTGGTACACCGCGGACCGCGCCCGGGTTCCCCTTCTCAGGCCGTCACTTTCAGTGGCTCAGCCGCCCGAACCGCCGTACCGCCAGCGGGAAGAACACCGCCACCAGCGCCACCGGCCACACCACCGCCAGCAGCCCCGCGTGGTCGGCGGGCCAGGAGGATCCGGCCGCCGCCGGGCTGCCCAGCAGGTCCCGTACCGCCGTGGCCGTCGCCGACAGCGGGTTCCATTCGACGACCGCACCGAGCCAGCCCGGCATCGAGTCCGGGGCCGCGAAGGCGTTGGAGAGGAAGCCCACCGGCCAGACCAGGATCTGCACCGCCTGGACCATCTCCGGCCGGCCCGCGACCATCGCCAGCTGGATGCCGATCCACAGCATCGCGAAGCGGAGCAGCAGCAACAGCCCGATCGCGCCCAGGAGCGCGAGCGGACCGCCGTGCCAGCGCCAGCCGATCGCCCGGCCGACGGCGATCATGACGGCCAGGCCGGCCGCCGACTGGAGCATGTCCGCGACCGCGCGCCCCACCAGTACCGTCCCCGAGGCCATCGGCATGGAGCGGAACCGGTCGATCACCCCTTTGTTGAGGTCCTGGGTGACCGCGAGCATCGTCGCCTCCAGGCCGAAGGCCATGGTCAGCGCCAGCATGCCGGGCACCAGGAAGTCGATGTACTCCCCCGACACGCCCCTGCCGCCGCCGACCAGGAACCCGAACATCAGCAGCAGCATCACCGGGAAGACCAGGCCGACGATCACCTGTACCGGCTGCCGCGCCCAGTGGGCGAGCTCGCGCCGCGTCATGGTCCACGCATCGGTGACCGCCCACCCGGCCGCGCCCGCGCTCATGCCGCCACCCCCTTGCTCTCGTTCTCGTTCTCGCTCCCGTCCTTGCTCCCGCCGGTCTCCTTCGTGAGGTGCAGGAACACCTCGTCGAGCGTCGGCCTGCGCAGCGCGATGTCCTCGGCCTCGATCCCGGCCGTCTCCAGCGCCCGTACGGTCCCGGTCAGCGCCGCCATCCGGTCCGTCACGGGCGCGGTGATCCGCCGCCGGTCCGCGTCCGTCTCCGCGTCCGGGCCCAGCAGTGCGGCCGCGTCCCCCAGCCGGCGCACGTCGCGCAGCACCACGTCGATGCGGTCACCGCCGACCCGGCCCTTCAGCTCGTCCGGCGTGCCCTCCGCGACGGCCCTGCCGTGGTCGACCACCGTGATCCGGTCGGCCAGCTGGTCGGCCTCCTCCAGGTACTGCGTCGTGAGCAGTACGGTCGCGCCTCCCCCGACCAGTGAGCGCACCGCGCCCCACACCTCCGCCCGGCCGCGCGGGTCGAGCCCAGTCGTCGGCTCGTCCAGGAACAGCACCTGCGGATCCGTGATGAGCGAGGCCGCCAGGTCGAGCCGCCGCCGCATGCCGCCGCTGTACTTCGAGACCGCCTTGCGCCCCGCGTCCGCGAGTCCGAACCGCTCCAGGAGTTCGTCGGCCCGCGCGCCCGCCCGGCGCGCTCCCAGGTGGTACAGGCGGCCGAACATCTCCAGGTTCTGCCGCCCGCCCAGTTCCTCGTCCACCGCCGCGTGCTGCCCGAGCAGCCCGATCCGCCGCCGCACCTCGCCGGCCCGCGACCGTACGTCGTACCCGGCCACCTCCACCCGTCCCCCGTCGTGCCGCAGCAGCGTGGCCAGGATGCGGACGATCGTGGTCTTGCCCGCGCCGTTGGGCCCCAGCACGCCGTGCACCGTGCCGCGCCCCACCCTCAGATCGAGTCCGTCCAGGGCCCGCTTCTCCCCGTACCGCTTCCGCGCTCCTTCGACGACGATCACCGCGTCGGCGTCAGCCCGTGCCATCCGGTCTCCTCCCACCTCGTAGTCAAACTTGACTACAAGGGAAAAGGTAAACCCGCTTCTTCCGCTCGTCAAACTTGATTAGCTGGCGTACGGGTTCTCCTGGCCCTCCGCGAGCACCCCCACGAAGGGCTCACCGCCCTCGCCCGCGAAGGTGTACGCCCCGCCCTCGATCCGGGCGATCAGGCCGCGCGTCCACTCGCCCCCCGCGTCCGCCGAGTGGACCCACATGTTCATGATCTCGCCGATGTGGCCGAGCGACTCGGGCCCCTCCTCCGGCGTGTAGTGCTCCGTGACGGCCGACCGCCACGTCTCCAGGGTCCGCATCCGCTCCCTGAGCAGCTCGACCGCCTCGGCCCGCTCCAGGTCGACGATGAAGCCGATGCCCGCCGACAGCACGTCCATCTTCTGGTCGTACGTCGTCAGGGCCTCGCGGAGCAGCCGGAAGTACTCCTCGGTGCCCTTCTCCGTGACCTCGTACTCGGTCCTCGGCGGCCCGCCGGCCGTGCTCGGCGCGATCTCGTGGGCGTGCAGCAGGCCCTGCTTGGCCATCTGCTTGAGCGCGTGGTAGATCGACCCGGGTTTGGCGTTGGACCACTCGTGGGCGCCCCAGTACTCCAGGTCGTTGCGTACCTGATAGCCGTGCGCGCGCCCGTGCTGACGGACGGCACCGAGGACCAGCAGCCTGATAGCTGACATCGCCGCACCCTTCTGCTCAACTCCGCTCCGAGGGTAGCGGGCGCACGCGACGCGCAAACGACCAGCTCAGCCCCAGGTTTCGCCGCGCTCCAGCGCCACCAGCTCGAACGCCGTCCTGCCGTCCAGGCTCTCGCGGACGATGTCGGCGTGGCCGGAGTGCCGGGACATCTCGGTGATCAGCCGGAGCAGCAGCCAGCGCATGGACACCCGCTGCGCGCCGGGGAACCAGGGCTCGTCGGGCAGCGGGAAGGTGTCGTCCAGGCTGGGCACGGAGCGGATGAACTCCTCGGTCTGCCGGGCGACCTTCTCCCAGTACGCCAGGCGGCCCTCGACCGTCTCGTCACCGACGAGGCGGAAGCTCTCGTGCCAGTCCTCCTCGGACCGCTGCACCTCCGGTGCGACCTGCTTCGCCCGGGACAGCCAGCTCTGCTCGGTCTCGGACACGTGCTTGAGGAGCCCGGAGAGTGAGAGCTCGCTCGCGCTCGGCCTCGTCGCCGCCTGCTCGTCCGTCAGGCCCAGCAGCGCCCGGCGGATGCCGCCGCGCTCGGCGTCCAGGAAGGCCAGGAGCGCTCCGCGCTCGTCGCCGGGGGCCTCCGGGTTCACGTGTACGACCATGGTGTCCGCCTCTTGCCGAAGGGTGTTCAGGCGCTGTGCCGCCCTGCTGACAAGAACCACGTTATGCATCGTCGCGGACAGGTTCTGTCCGCAACGGGCCGCGTCAGAAGGGAAACTTCGTCCGGCCGTGCTGCACCGAGATCCACTTCTGGGTGGTGAACGCCTCCACCGCCGACTCCCCGTTCAGCCGCCCGATTCCCGAGAGCTTCTCGCCGCCGAAGGCCACCTGCGGTTCGTCCTGGACGGTCGAGTCGTTGATGTGGATCATCCCGGTCTCGATCCGCTCGGCGAACCGCACGCCCCGCTCCAGGTTCCCCGTGTGCACCGCCCCGCTCAGCCCGTACTGGCTGTCATTGGCGATCCGTACGGCCTCTTCCTCGCCGTCGAAGGGCAGCAGCAGCACCACGGGCCCGAAGATCTCCTGCTCCAGGACCGAGGAGCCGGCCGGCAGGCCGCCCAGTACGGTCGGCTCGACGAGGTTGCCGCGCGTGGCCCCCCGCACGAGCGCGGTCGCGCCCTCCGCGAGCGCCTGCTCCACCAGAGCCGTCAGGGCGTCCGCCTGGAAGGTGTTGATGACCGGGCCGATGTGGGTCCCGGGGTCCGCCGGGTCGCCGGTCACCAGGGACCGCACCTTCGCGACGAACTTCTCCGTGAACTCCGCCTCGACCGACCGGTCCACCAGGATGCGGTTGGCGGCCATGCAGACCTGCCCCTGGTACACGAAGCGGCTGAAGACCGCCGCGTCCACCGCGTAGTCGACGTCCGCGTCGTCCAGGACGACCAGCGCGCTGTTGCCGCTCAGTTCGAGCACCGCGCGCTTGAAGTGGCTCGCGGCGACGGAGGCGACGTGCCGCCCCACCTTGTCGGAGCCGGCGAAGGAGATCACCTTCGGCACCCGGTGCTCTATCAGCGCGTCACCGATCTCCGCGATGTCGGTGACCAGCACGTTGAGCAGCCCGGCCGGCAGCCCGGCGTCCTCGAAGATCCTGGCGATCAGGCCGCCGCCGACGACGGGGGTGTTCTGGTTCGGCTTGATCACGACCGCGTTGCCGAGCGCCAGCGCGGGGGCGACCGACTTGAGCGTCACCAGGAACGGGAAGTTGAAGGGGCTTATGACCCCGACCACGCCGACCGGCAGCCGGTGGACGCGGTTCTCCTTGCCCTCCACGGGCGAGGGCAGGATGCTCGCCCCGGGGCGCAGTGCCGTCCGCATCGCCTCGCGCAGGAACTCCTTGGCGAGGCCGATCTCGTACGACGCCTTCAGCCGCGTGCCGCCGAGCTCGTCGGTGATGGCCCGGGCTATCTCCTCCTCCCGCTCCTCCGTGATCCGCAGGGCGCGTTCGAGGACGTCCCTCCTGCGGTACGCGCTCGACGCGGCCCAGGCGGGCTGCGCGCGCTCCGCCGCCAGGTACGCCTCGTCGACCTCGTCCACCGAGGCCACCGTGATCGCGGCGAGCTTCTCCCCGCTGTAGGGATTGAAGTCGATGATGTCCCACGAGCCGCTGCCGGTCCGCCACTCGCCGTCGATGTACTGGTGGGCCAGGTCGGTGAAGAAGGACATGCGATCCCTTACTGCAGGGTGAGCAGGTGCGGACTCCTGTCGGAACGTCATCCTACTGGTGGGTCACGTCAGTTGGAGCAGACCACGGAGCACGTCCCGGGTCTCGGCGGGGCTCGGACTGTCCTTCTGGAGCCGCTCCATCACCCGCTCGTACTGGGCGACCTCCTCGCGCTTGTCCAGATAGAGCGCGCTGGTGAGCTGCTCCAGGTAGACGAGGTCCGAGAGGTCCGACTCGGGGAACCGCAGCATCGTGAACGCGCCGCTCTCGCCCGCGTGGCCGCCGAAGCTGAACGGCATGACCTGGAGCGTGATGTTCGGCTGCTCCGAGACCTCGATGAGGTGCTTCAACTGGTTCCGCATCACGGCCCGGTCGCCGTACGGGCGGCGCAGCGCGGCCTCGTCGAGCACGGCGTGGAAGTGCGGCGCGCGCTCGGACACGAGCACCTTCTGGCGCTCCAGGCGCAGAGCGACCCTGCGGTCGATCTCGGCGGCGCTCGCGTGGGGCATGCCGCGGGAGACGACCGCGTGGGCGTAACTCTCGGTCTGCAACAGACCGTGCACGAACTGGACTTCGTAGATCCGGATGAGGGAGGCGGCGCCCTCCAGCCCGATGTACGTCTGGAACCAGCCGGGCAGCACATCGCCGTAACTGTGCCACCAGCCCGCCACGTTGGCCTCCCGCGCCAGGCTCAGCAGAGACTCGCGCTCCGCCGCGTCCGTGACGCCGTAGAGGGTCAGCAGGTCCTCGACATCTCTGGCCTTGAAGCTCACCCGTCCCAACTCCATGCGGCTGATCTTCGATTCGGACGCTCGGATCGAGTAGCCGGCCGCCTCGCGGGTGACACCACGCGACTCGCGCAACCGCCTGAGCTGGGACCCCAGCAGGATGCGCCGCACCACGGAGCCGCTCGACTCGCCTGCGGTCACTTCTCCGGCCCTCCCCAGTCCGACAGTCGGCAGCGGAAGCCCTCCCCCCGGGCCCCGAGAGGCGCAGTCTGCCATCAAAATGCTTCACCCCGTACTCATCCGATTACGGAAACGGCAAGAGCTGCACAAGGCGCCGAAAGAGGACAGGGGAAGAAATGCGCAAGAACCGCCACGGGGCCGGACAGGTCCGGCACGTGCACGTGCATCTGCCCTTGCATCTGCCGTACGCATTCGGAACCATGGTCCGCGCGCACCTGCATGCTCTTTCGTGCTGACGCCGTACTACCGCCGCATCACTACCGCTGTATCGCAACGACCGCGAATCCCGGGAGTGCCTCGCATGGGGACGAATGGATCGACCGTGCTCGAGCCGTTCGAGCCTTTAAGGCAGGGCCTTCCGCCCATCGACCCCGGGGCGGTCTCCAGCTCGGCCTCCTGCGCGCTGCCCGCCAGGTACGAAGCGGTGGGCGGAGCACGGCAGTTCACCAAGTCGACGCTGGCCCAGTGGGAGCTCGGCGAGCGCTTCGACGACGTGGCCCTGGTCGTCTCCGAACTCGTCACCAACGCGCTGCGGCACGCCCTGCCGGCCGACGTCCCGCGTACGGACGAGCAGGATCCGCCCGTACGGCTGCACCTGATGCGCTGGACCTCGCGCCTGGTGTGCGCGGTGCGCGACCCCAGTGACGAGAGTCCGGTGACACGTGAGACGGACGACTTCTCCGCCGAGTCGGGGCGCGGCCTGTTCCTGGTGGATTCGTTCAGCGACAGCTGGGGCTGGCACCCGCTCGCCGGGAGGCCGAGCGGCAAGGTCGTCTGGGCGCTGTTCCGCCTGAGAACCGAGCAGTAGCGGCGGAGACCGTGACCGCCGCGGCGGTCGACCGGTGTCCTGCGGCCGATGTCCGACGGCTGGCGGCCGGCGACCGGTGGTTTCCGGTCAGCCGCCGGCTGTCAGGTGGTCGAACTCGCCGTCCTTGATGCCGAGCAGCATCGCCTCGATCTCGGCGGGCGTGTAGACGAGAGCGGGCCCGTCCGGGTGGCGCGAATTGCGGACCGCCACATTCCCGCCCGGCAATTTGGCGAACTCCACGCAGGAGCCCTGCGAGTTGCTGTGCCTGCTCTTCTGCCAGACCACCCCGTGAAGCTCTGTGGCCGCCATGCCGTTGTACGCGTGGTGCACAGGTCGCTCCCGGAAAGTGCAGATGTCAACTGCCCCGGATCATAGCTTTGTTCACTTGCTGATGCATGGGCAGATGCACGTGCACGCGGGGTGTTCCCTCGGTTACAGATCTTCCGCTCAGCGCGAGGAGTACGGCAGAAGGGCCATCTCCCTGGCGTTCTTGACGGCCCGTGACAGCTGCCGCTGCTGCTGGGCCGAGACCCTTGTCACACGGCGGCTGCGGATCTTCCCGCGATCCGAAATGAATTTCCGCAGCAGATCGGTGTCCTTGTAGTCAATGTACGTAATACCCGCCTCGTCCAGCGGATTGGGGCGGGACCCGGCGGATTTGCGGGGGTCATTACCTCGGAACGGACGGGACATCACGCCTCCAGGAGGGAATCAAAAGCGGACGGCAGGCGCTTCCACGCATCACGCCCCGCCGCGTATTCGGTGTCGGTCAGCAAGCAGGATTCGAGGAGCCCTTCGAGTCCGTCGCGGTCGAGCCCGGGGGACGTGAAGACCAGGTGCTGGCAGCAGTCCCCGTGCTCGGGGTGCCAGTCGAGTGCGGCCGCCGCCCTGCGGACCGGCGGGACCATCTCCCACGCGGCGTCCGGCAGCGACGCCAGCCACGGCCCCGCGCTCTCCACGCACAGCGCTCCGCCCGCCGCGTCCCACGCCATCAGCGTGTCCGGCCGGTCGGCGAGCCAGAAGCGGCCCCGGCTGCGGGCGGCGGCGCAGGTCAGGTCCTCCAGCGCCGCGTACAGCCGCTCCGGGTGGAAGGGGCGGTGGCGGCGCCACACCAGCGTGGAGACGCCCTTGTCGTCCGCGTCCTGCGGAAGCAGCGCGCACGCCGGGTGCTGACGGTCGGCCGCCGCCTCGATGTCGAAGCCGGCGAAGGCCGCCTCGGCCGGCTCGTCCGAGGCGGCCCGGACCCGGCGGGCCGTCGGGTGCAGCTGCGCCAGCAGCGCCTCGTCCTGCTCGTCCGCCTCCTCGCTGTCCACGACGGCCAGGACGGGCGCGTACTCCAGCTGCCGCGCCCAGGTGTCGGCGACCGTCCGCCGGTCGGTGGCGGCCGCGGCCAGGCCGGCCTCCGCCAGGTCGTCGCCGCAGCCGAGGTAGGGCAGGAGCAGCGCGGGGTCGACGGCGGTCATGACGGCGGTGAGGTCGAGTACGTCCCCACCGTGCGCGACGACGACCTCGGCCATCGCCTTGGGCTCGACCGAGTCCCACAGCTCGACGACCGCGAGGCGGGTGAGCCCGCCGCCGGCCAGCCGCTCCAGCTCGGGCACGAGGTCTTCGCGCAGCGCGCAGCAGGCGCAGTCGTTGACCAGCGGCGCCTCGCCGGACGCGCATATGCCCCCGGCGTCGCGGACGGTGCGGCGTACCGTCCCTTCGGCCGCGGTCGAGAGGTCGTGGTGCAGGGCGACGCTGCCGGGGACCCTGCTCAGCAGTTGCTCCACGACCTCCTTGCGGGCGTCGGAGTGCAGCCCGCCGACGATGACGACCGGCAGCTTCGATGCCTTCCCGCTCACCTCTTCTCCGCCCCGTAACGGCGCTCGAAGCGCTCCACGCGTCCGGCGGTGTCCAGTACGCGCGCCGTCCCCGTGTAGAAGGGGTGGCTCCGCGAGGAGATCTCCACGTCGACGACGGGGTACGTGCGGCCGTCCTCCCACTCCACCGTCTTGTCGCCGGTCATGGTGGAGCGGGTGAGGAAGGCGAAGCCGCCGGCCTTGTCGCGGAAGACGACGGGGCCGTACGGCGGGTGGATTCCGGGCTTCATGGCGTGATGCCCCCTTCTGGTGTGGCTGGTGCGGTTGGTTCGGTCAGGCCGTGGTGCCGGCCAGCGCGTGGTGCCGTGCCGGTCAGCGCTCTTCGCGGAAGTCGACGTGGCGGCGGACCACCGGGTCGAACTTGCGGAGCGTCATGCGGTCGGGGTCGTTGCGGCGGTTCTTGCGGGTCACGTACGTGTAGCCGGTCCCCGCCGTGGACCTGAGCTTGATGATCGGGCGGATTTCGTTGCGTGCCATGTGGTTAGTATATGGAAATGGTTCTCATTTTCAAAAAGGAGTGATCGCACCTTGTCCGCCCACTGCCAGCTGACCGGCGCCGTGCCGGGATTCGGCAACCGCATCTCCCACTCGCACCGGCGCACCTCCCGCCGCTTCGACCCGAACATCCAGCGCAAGCGCTACTGGCTGGCGAGCGAGGGCCGCCATGTGCGCCTCACGCTCAGCGCCAGGGCGGTCAAGACCGTCGACGTGATCGGCGTCGAGGCGGCCGTGGCCCGGATCCGCGCCCGGGGGGTGAAGGTCTGATGGCGAAGAAGAGCAAGATCGCCCGCAATGAGCGGCGCAAGGCCGTCGTCGAGCGGTACGCCGTGCGGCGGGCGGAGCTGAAGGAGATCCTCCGCAGGCCCGGGACGAGCGAGGCCGAACGCCGGTCGGCGCGGGAGGAGCTGGCCCGTCAGCCGCGCGACGCGAGCCCGACGCGCGTACGCAACCGGGACAGCGTGGACGGCCGGCCCCGGGGCCACCTCAGGAAGTTCGGGCTGTCGCGGGTCCGGGTGCGGGAACAGGCACACGCCGGTTTCCTCCCCGGTGTGCGCAAGTCCTCCTGGTAGCTTGGCGCGTTCTGACCTGACGAAACTGGGGAGCCCGGAGTGCGTGAGTACGTACGTACCACCGTCGCGGCGGCGGCCGTCGCTGCCGCCCTCGTCCTGACCGGCTGCAGTGGTGACAGCGGCGGCACGGACGGCGGCAAGGACGAGGACAAGGGCGGCAGCACCGGGCAGAGCAGCACGCCGTCCGGCGGCGGCCAGGGGGCGGGGGCGTCGGCGGACGTCACCGGGTCCTGGATCGCGACGACCGACGGCAAGGTCGTCGCACTGATCGTCCAGGGTTCCGACGCGGCCGTCGCGGGTGAGCACGTCTGCTCCGGCAAGGTCAACAAGGAGGACACGGTGACGCTGGACCTGAGGTGCGCCGACGGCAACACCGACCGTACGGCCGGGCTGGTCACGCCGGGGGCCGACGGCGGCACCCTCACGGTGAAGTGGGACAGCGGGCTCAAGGACTCCTTCAGGAAGTCCGCCGGCGGCACGCTGCCGGAGGGGATTCCCACGGACATGCCGAAGCTGCCGGGTTCCTGACGGTCGGTGGGCCGGTCGGCCCGCCGGCCGGGCCGGGCTGCGCGCGGGCCGCGGTTCCCTCACGGGGCCGCGGCCCTTCGCCGTCCGGCGCCGTGGGGGCTGGGCGGGGGCGGGCAGTCCCCGGGCCTTCGGCCGGGGGGCCGGGGGGCCGGGGGGCGCCCCCGGGTGGGCGCAGTGCGGGCCGGGCGCTGGTTTCCCGTGCCGGTGGGGGCGGGCCGCGGGTCAGGGGGTGAGGCCCGGGCGGCCGGGCATTTTCGCCTGGTCGGCGGCGGCCGTGCCGTGTTCCCAGCCCGCGTGGTCGTTGACGCCCCGTACCCGCGTCGACGTCGTCTGCGGGAACATCCGCTCCGCGCGGTCCTCCACCGCCACGTCCCGCGCCGCCAGCACCGGCAGCAGCGAACCCCCGGCCTCCTCGGTCACGTGCTGCGTCGCCTCGGACAGGCGGTGGCCCACCCGGCTCGCGTACGCCGTCAGGAACGCCTGGCGGAATGCCTTCGTGCGCTTGCGGCCGGCCGCGCGCTGGGCCGCCTCCGCGCGGGTCATCGCCGTTGTGCCCTGCACGAGGAGGGAGGTGTAGAGCAGCTCCACGGCTTCGAGGTCGGGTTCGAAGCCGATGACCGTGGAGAAGCCCAGGGCGCTGTTCCATACCGCGCGGCAGCGGTTCGCGGAGGCGGCGGCGTCGAGGAGGATCGCCTTGGCCGTCTCGTACGGGGCGTCGACGCCGATCCGGCAGGCGGCCGGCGCGTCACCGGTGTGGCCCCGGGCGGCGAGCAGTGCGGCGTCGATGCTGTGGCGTGCCATCAGCTCCTGCGCCTTGGCGGTCAGGGCTTCCGCCTCGTCGGGGTAGTCGGTGGCCTCCGCCTTGGCCAGCAGCGCGCGGATGCGGGTGAGCATGCGCGGTTCGTCGGGGGTGGGCGCGTGCGGGCGTGCGTGGACGGGTTCGCCCGGGGGCGGGCCCACCGGCTCGATCGCGGGGAGGCGGATCAGGAGGCGGAAGAGTTCGAGGAGGGCCGTGGCGAGGGAGAAGCGGTCCGTCCGCTCGCGGGCGGCGAGCGCGTCGGCGTAACGGTCGTCGCTGCCCCACCAGGGCTCCGTCGCCGCCAGGTCGCGCAGCTGCGCCTCCCAGCGGGGGGCCGTGGTGGCGTACCTGCGGTTCTCGGCCGCGATCAGGTCGGCCGTCAGGCGCACGTGCAGGTCGTCGAGGTCGCGCCGGACGACGCGGACGACGTCGGCGGGCTGCCAGCCGCGCTCCCAGGCCCGGCGTACGGACTCCTCGCCCCGGCGCAGGAGCTCACGGCCCGCTTCGGGCCAGGGCGCGGCGGCGACCAGGGAGGCCCCCAGGTCCAGGCCCGCGTCGTCCTCGGCGTACACCGCTGCCGCGACCGCCTTCTCGATCTGTTCCATCAGCGGGCTCCCGCTGCCGGTCCGGCGACGGCCGGGATTCCGTGGCCCTCCCGCGGTTCGCCGCAGCCGGTCACGGATCCGGTGGTTGTCTTCCTGTGCCCCGCTGACATGGGAGTGCCTCCTTACGCGACCGCGCGCCGCCACCGACGATGGTCCCAGTCACGCACAGGAACCACGAACGCGGGGAGAGCCGTCCCGTCGGGGGAGGAGAGGCGCCGCCTTGCCGTCCGCGTGTCCCGACTCGCTCAGTTCGTGCGCCTGCGCCGGCGGGAACGTCTTCGCCACCGTCAGCCGCAGCGCTCCGTCCGCCGCCGGCCGGGCGTCCTCGGCCAGCCGGTCCTGCGGGCGGGCCGTGCCGCCGCCCGTACCTTCACCCGCACCTGGCCGGGGCCGGTGCACGGCTCCTCGGTCTCTGTGAGCCGCAGCACTCCGGGGCCGCCGAACCCGTCGAAAACGACCACGTCCACGGTCTCTCCTCTGTGGGGATCGTCACCCGCCCTCTCGGCGTCGACCCTGCCGTGCCCAGACAGGGCCCGCCTTTTGGCCGGTTCCACCTGTCCGGAAGGCGGGCAGGCGGGTGGGAACGCCGTCTTACGCTGTCTGCCATGGAGCCGAAGGCCGACAGAAACACAGGAAACGCCGCCCCCGCCGCTGCCGCCGAGGTGATCGGCGCGCCGCTGGGGCAGGCGCACGGGAGGCTGTCGGCCGTGCTGGGCGGGCTCGTCCCGCACCGCGCTTTCGCCGAGCTGCCCGGCGCTCGCGCGCACTCCCCCTTCGAGGCGCACGGCGAGCCGGGGCTCGCGGGCCGCATCACCGGCTCCGAGCTGGCGGCGATCGCCGCCGGCGTGCGGGCCGGGCGGCCCTGGCAGGGGCACGCCCGTATCGCCGGGGAGGAGCGTCCCGTACTGGCCGTGGCCGGCGACGCGACGGCCCGCGGTGCGCTGCTCGTGCTCGTACGGACGGAGGACGCCCCGGTTCCGGAGGCCGACGCCACCGCCGTCCAGGCGTTCTGGGACCTCGTCACCGGCCATCCGGACCGCCTCTCCACCGAGGCCGTGCCCGGCCCGCTCGCCCAGTCGCGCACCGCCGCCGACGAACGGGCGCGCGCCATCGCCGAGCTGAGCGAGGCGCACGCCGCGGCCCTGACCGCCCTGCTGGGCGTACTGCGCAGCCGCGGCCTCGACGACACGGCGGCCCGTGCCCACGCCACCGAGCTCGCCGTGACCTCGCTGGTCGAGCTGCGCGCCGCAGCGGAACGGGACCAGGCCGTCGCCGAAGAGCCCGCCGACCAGGCCTTCGCCCGGCTGGCGGAATCGCTGCGTCCGCTGCTGAGCCACGGGCCGGTCCGGCTGGAACTCGGCCCGCCCGGCGACAGCCGTCCGCTGGCCGCCGACGTCGTGCACGCGGCGCGTGCGGTCGTACGGGCCGTGGTCCTCGCCGTACTGGAACAGGATCCGCTGGGCCGCGTCCACGTCGGCTGGCAGATCGGCGACGGGGGCGTGAACGGCTCCTCGGGCACCGAACTGCGCGCGACCGTGCGGGACGACGGCCCCGGCGACCTGTCCCGCGACGCCGTCACCGTCCACCGCGTGGGCGAACGGCTCGCCGCGCTCGGCGGCCGCCTGGACGTCGACGCGGTGCCCGGCTGGGGCACCACGGTCACGGCGGTCCTCCCGCTGGGTGCGCCGGAGGCCGCGCCCGCCGACTCGCTGGCGGCGCTCGGGGCGCGCGAACGGGAGGTCCTCGCACATCTCGCGCGGGGGCACCGGAACCGGGCCATCGCGCAGGAGCTGCACATCAGCGAGTCCACGGTGAAGTTCCACGTGGCGAACATCCTCAGCAAACTGAGCGTCAGCACGCGCGGTGAGGCCGCCGCCCTGGCGCACACGCTGCGGGCGGCCTGACCGGGCGCCGCGACCCGCTTCGGACCCCGCCGGCGCACGGCCGTTGTCAGTGCCGGGTGCCAGACTCGCACCCATGAGCGAGCGCTGGGCCGTCGCCGCGACGGACGGGGGTGGGGCGCTGCTCGTGCCGCTGGGGCGGGACGGGCGGCCGGCCGGTGACGTGCGCGAAGAGCCCGATCTCGTGGCCGCGGTCGGCTCCCGGCCCGAGGTCGGGCGGTGGGTGTGGCGGTCCACCGCCGGGATCTATCCGCACCTGCTCGCCGCCGGCGTGCGGGTCGGGCGGTGCTACGACATCGAGGACGCGGAGTCCCTGCTGCTCGGCCACGAGGGGCGGCACGGCGAGCCGCACTCGGCGGCGGCGGCCCGGGCGCGGCTGCACGGCCTGCCCGTACCGCCCGATCCGCCGCAGCGCGCCGCCGAGCCCGGCTCGCAGTCCTCGCTCTTCGAGCCGCAGCCGGTGGCGGTGCCGTTCGAGGACCTGCTGGAGGTGTACGCCGATCAGCAGCGCAGACACGGCGCGGCGGAGCACCCCGGCCGGATGCGGCTGCTGACGGCCGCCGAGTCGGCGGGGATGCTGGTGGCCGCCGAGATGAACCGGACGGGGCTGCCGTGGCGGGCGGACGTCCACCGGGCGCTGCTGGAGGAGCTGCTCGGCGAGCGGTACGCGGGCGGCGGCGAGCCGCGGCGCCTGGCGGAGCTGACGGACCAGGTGTCGGCGGCCTTCGGGCGGCGCGTGCGGCCGGAGCTGCCCGCCGATGTGATCAAGGCGTTCGCGCAGGCCGGGATCAAGGTCGGGTCGACGCGGCGGTGGGAGCTGAAGGAGATCGACCATCCGGCGGTGGAGCCGCTCATCGCGTACAAGAAGCTGTACCGGATCTACACGGCGCACGGCTGGGGCTGGCTCCAGGACTGGGTGCGCGGAGGCCGTTTCCGGCCCCAGTACCTGCCGGGCGGGACGATCACGGGCAGGTGGGTCACCCATGGCGGCGGCGCGCTCCAGATCCCGAAGGTGATCCGGCGTGCGGTGATCGCCGACGACGGCTGGCGGCTCGTGGTGGCCGACGCGGACCAGATGGAGCCGCGCGTCCTGGCCGCGATCTCGCGCGACCCGGGACTGATGGAGGTGGCGGGCTGGCCCGGCGACCTCTACAAGGCGGTGTCGGACCGGGCGTTCGCCGGTGACCGCGACATGGCGAAGCTCGCGGTGCTCGGCGCGGTGTACGGGCAGACCTCCGGGGACGGCCTGAAGAACCTCGCGGCGCTGCGAAGACGCTTCCCGCGTGCCGTCGCGTACGTGGACGACGCGGCGCGCGCGGGCGAGGAGAAGCGGCTCGTACGGACCTGGCTGGGGCGGACGTGCCCGCCGGCCGCGGGGTCGGGCGACGACGGTGACAGCAACGGCGAGGCGGGCATTCCGCAGGACGACGACACACCGGTGGCGGCGGCGCGCGACGGGGGGTTCACGCCGGGGTACGCGTCGGTGAACGCCCGCGCGCGGGGCCGTTTCACCCGGAACTTCGTGGTGCAGGGCAGCGCCGCCGACTGGGCGCTGCTGATGACGGCGGCGCTGCGGCAGAGTCTGCGGGCGGCGGGGCTCCGGGCGGAGCTGGTCTTCTTCCAGCACGACGAGGTGATCGTGCACTGTCCCGCCGAGGAGGCGGAGGCGGTCGCGGAGGCGATCCGCGCGGCCGGTGATCTGGCCGGACGGGCCGCCTTCGGGCAGACGCCGGTGCGCTTCCCCTTCACGACGGCGGTCGTGGAGTGCTATGCCGACGCGAAGTGAGGAAATGTTTCACCTGTACGAAAGCTCATGAGTCGGGCGCCCGTGGGTACTCGCCGCGCATGAGCGCATTCCAGAGCACAAGAGCCAGTGGAATCGCAGGGCTCACGGACCCCGTGGCCGCGAGTGACCTGGTCGTCGGCATCGCGCCGTTCATCGCGGGTCTGGCCGTCGTGGCCGCTCTGACCGCTGCCGTGTGGTGGGGCATCCGCATCAGAAGTCGTGAGTCGGCTCCTCCTACGCCCGAGGAGCAGCCGCACCGCCCGCCCGACGCGGAGCTGCCCGAGGACGTGGAGTACCGGGAGCCCGACGAGGTGGTGCCTCCGGAAGGCAGGCGGCTCCTGCCGCACGAGCTCAGGAACACCGGGAACGCGTCCGGCAAGCACAGCGACAAGGACCCCCACGAGCGACGGCAGTGGAGTGAGAACTCCGGCGGTTCGTTCGGCAGCGGAGGCCCCGGCGGCTGACTCGCCGGCAGCCGGCATGACGCCGGGCGCCTGCGGGCGTCGGCGGACCGGTGAGGAGGGACGGCCGGTCCGGCCGGGCCGCAAGTGAAGACGGACGACACGACAGACGACAGAGACGACAGACGACAGACGACAGACGACAGACGACAGAGCATCGAGAAGGAGCTACTGCATGACCGCCCTGAAGAGCACCCTGCCCGAAGCTGCCCGCCAGACCACCGCGGACGCCCTCCAGGGCGCGCTGGTGGATCTGCTCGGCCTGTCGCTCCTGGCCAAGCAGGCGCACTGGACGATCGTGGGCCCGCGCTTCCGGTCCATCCACCTCCAGCTCGACGAGGTGGTGTCCTTCGCCCGTTCGTACGCCGACGTGGTCGCCGAGCGCTCGTCGGCCATCGGCGTCGCACCGGACGGCCGGGCCGGGACGGTCGCCAAGACCAGCGAGCTTCCCGAGCCCCCGAACGGCTGGAACCAGGACAACGACGTCGTGACCCTGATCGTCGACGCGCTCGGCACCGTCGGCCTCAGGATGCGGGAGCGGATCGAGGCGACCGAGAAGGCCGACCCCGTGACCCAGGACATCTTCATCGGCCTCACCGCGGAGCTCGAGAAGCAGCGCTGGATGTTCCAGGCCGAGAACCAGCACTGAGGCCGGCCCGCACCGAAGGAGCCGCCGGATGGCCCGGACCGGACGAGCCGGACATACGCAAGGGGCGGGACGGGCCGCAGGGGCCGGGCGTCACGCGTCGGTCCCCGCCCGCGTGTCCGGCCGGGACACCGCCCGGCTCGCGGTCCGGGCGGCCCTGCCGATGCTCCTCGGTGGCGGTTTCGGTGGCGGCGACAGCGGTGGTGGCGGTATCACCGGGCGCCGCCGGCAGGGCCTGGCGCTCGCCGCCCGCCTCGACAGCGACCGCCGCGCGGTGGAGTTCCTGAACCATCTGCGCGCGCGGTACGGTCCCGGCCCGCTGCATCTGCGCCCGGCCGGCCGGGACATCGCGCTCCCCCTGCGCGCCGAGGACGCGGGCCGCGTCCTGGAGGGGACCCCGGAGCCGTTCGGCCCGGTGGCCCACGAGAAGTACGGCCCGTTCGGCCGTGTGCGGCCGCACGGCGTGCCGTTCTCCACGGGTCCGGAACGCGCGGCACGCCGGGCCTTCGGCGAGAAGGCCCTGGAGACCGGGCACCACCTCCACCACCTCGCCCCCCGGTTCGTACGCGTCGTCCGCGAGGAGGCCGGCGAACTGCTCGACAGCGCCGGCGCCCATGCCGGCCGGCTGGACCAGGACGCCTTCGGCGCCGCCTGGTGGCGGGCCGTACGCCGTGTCCTCCTCGGTGACGCGGCGCGCGACGACACCGCGCTCACCGGCCGGCCCGGCCGGCTGCGCGCTCACCTGGACCGGGCGGAGCCGGGCAGCCTCGCCGGGGCGGCGGCGCGGGCCGCCGCCGGGCCGGGCCCCGGCCCGGCGGACCCGGCGGACCAGATGGCGCACTGGCTGTCCGCGTTCGACGCGGCGGGCGCGGCGGCCGTACGGGCGCTGGCCCTGCTGGCCACCCATCCCGCGCAGGAACAGCAGGTCCACAACGAACTGGCCGTACCCGACCTGTCGCGGCCGCAGTTGCTTCCCTACACCCGCGCGTGCGTCCTGGAGTCCGTGCGGCTGTGGCCGACGACGCCGTTCCTGCTGCGCGAGAGCACCCGGCAGACGCGGTGGGGCGAGGGGGCCGTCCTGCCCGCGGGCACGGTGTTCCTGGTGTACGCCCCCTTCTTCCACCGGGACGGATCCGCCGCGTACGGCGACCGCTTCGTACCGGAGATCTGGCTGGACGGCACGGCGCACACCGGCCCCGCGCTGGTGCCGTTCGGTTCGGGGCCCGGCGTGTGCCCCGGCGAGGACCTCGCCCTCCTCGTCACGTCGACGCTCGTCGCCGCGCTCATGGAGCGTCACGACTTCTGGCTGCACGGTCCGGCGCGGCTGCGTCCCGGCCGTCCGCTGCCGTACACCCTCGATCACTTCGCCCTGTGCTTCACCGTCACCGCGAGACACGGTGAGAGCAGGGCCCGGTGAGCAGGGCCCGGAGAGCCACGCCCCGCCGGGCCCCCCGGACGAAATGATGCGGCGCGCGCCCCTTCGTGCGTAGCTGGACGGGACCGCTCGAGAGGGACGATCCGAGGGGTACGGAGGAAAAGCGCCATGAGCCGCACGCCCCCGCCGGGGCCCGGTGCCGCAGGGGTCTTGGCAGCCGTGCCGGACCACACGACCGGTCCGGGAGGGCTCGTCGTCCCGTACGGCCCAGACGGCGACGACGTGCCGGTCCTCTCCGTGTACGAGGACCCGCGCTGCCCGTACTGCGCGGCCATGGAACGGTCCTCGGGCGCCGCGATCCGCGCCTTCGCGGACGACGGCCGGCTGCGCCTCGAATACCACTTCGCCACCTTCCTCGACGCCTCGCTGGGCGGCCGCGGCTCGCGGCTGGCCCTGGGCGCGCTGGGCGCGGCGGCCGACGAGGGGCAGGCCGTGTTCAAGGGCCTCCACGAGGCGCTGTACGCGAACCAGCCCGCCGAGAGCGACGACGCGTACGGCGACACGGCCCATCTGCTGGTGGTCGCCGGAACGGTCGCCGGCCTGCCCTCCGAAGCGTTCAAGCAGGCGGTCGAGAACGGCGCTTACCTCCCGTGGGCGGCGGCGGTGGCCGACGCCTTCGACCGCAGCGGCGTGCGCGGCACGCCGTCCCTGCGCCTGAACGGCCGCTCCCTGCACGCCTTCGACAAGGAGGGCCGGGCCCTGCCGGGTCCGGAGGTCGCCCGGCAGATCGAGCAGGCGCTGTCCCCCGGCCGCACGATCTGAGAAAGCCGACAGGCGGTTGTCAGTGACGGATGACAGGCTGCTTTACGAGGATTTACGAGGATCTGCGACGAGAGGAAACACCATGATCACCACTGACTTCGTGCCCGGTTCCCCCTGTTGGATCGACCTCGGCTCCCCCGACGTACCCGCCACGACCGCCTTCTACGGCTCGGTGTTCGGCTGGCAGTTCCAGAGTTACACCGCCGACGCCGAAGCCCCGGACGCCGCCGACTTCGGCTTCTTCAAACAGGACGGCAAGACCGTCGCCGGAATCGGCCCGCTCACCGAGGAAGGGGCCCGGTCGGCCTGGATGATCTACTTCTGCACCCCGGACGCCGACGCCACCACCGAGGCCGTGGAGCGGTCGGGCGGCACGGTGCGGGTCGCCCCGATGGACGCCGACGGCGAGGGGCGGATGGCTCAGTACACCGACCCGCAGGGCGGTCAGTTCGCCGTCTGGCAGCCGGGCAGGACCCGGGGCATGGAGATCACCGACCAGCCCTGCAGCCTGTGCTGGACCGAGCTCTACACCACCGACTCGGCCGCGGCGAAGCAGTTCTACGGCGGCCTCTTCGGCTGGGAGACGCAGGACATGGAACTCCCGGGCGGGGGCGGGACGTACTCGATGATCGTTCCCCCCGGCCTCCCCCCGGAGCGCATGCACGGCGGCCTCATGCAGCTCCCCCCGGACGCACTCGCGCCGAACGGCGGCAAGCCCTACTGGCACCCGGTCTTCGCGGTCGAGGACTGCGACGCGACGGTCGCCAAGGTCACCAGCGGCGGCGGCAGCGTGCAGATGGGGCCGGAGGACGCCGAGGACATCGGACGGCTGGCCGTCTGCCACGACCCGTCCGGCGCCGAATTCGTGGTGCTGGCCCCGGCGGCCATGCCGGCCCCGGCCTGAGGCGACGGACTCTGACACCTCGGGCACAGGAGACGGCTCGGGCACAGGAGACGGCTCGCGCACGGGAGACGGAAGGAGTCCGGGCCGGCGGCCCGCCGGCCCGGACTCCGGTGCGCTCAGGCAGCCACCGCCACCGCGTCCACCGCCGGCGTGCGCAGCGTCCGGCGGGCCGTCCCCAGGCTGGTGCCCAGCGTCACCGCGGCGGCGACCGCCACGACGGCGAGCCAGATCCCGGGCCCCTGGCCGGGGAGGACGCTGCCGGTACGGGCGTACGTGAACGGCAGGACCCCGGCGAACCCCGCCGCCGTGCCGAAGAAGACCCCGGTCACCGTCAGCACGAGCCCTTCGCAGCCGACCGCCCCCAGCACCTGCCCGGGGGTGGCTCCGGCGAGCCGCTGCCCGCCGAACTCCCGGCTCCGGTAGGAGGTGGCGGCGTACAGGCTGTTGACCAGCATGACGCAGGAGAAGACCACGACGATGCCGACGACCACGAGGTTCAGGGTTTCCAGGTTCTTGTCCTCGACCGACCTGGTGAGGCCGGACGCCGTGACCGCGTCGCTCTCGACGGCCTGCATGTACAGCGTCGCCGTCGCCATGCCGGTGAAGAGAACCAGCGGCACCAGTACGCCCGACAGCTCCCCGGCGCGGCGGCGCATGGTGCGCACCGCCAGATAGCCGCTCGCCCCGGCGAGGGCCTCGGCCGGCCGTCCCAGCCGGCCCGCGGCCGCCCGGAGCAGCGCCGGCGAGAAGAGCGCGAAGCCCACGGCGAGCAGGATCGCGCCGTACGCCGCCGGCGCCATCGTCAGGGGGTCGGCGCCGTCCATGGCGAAGGTGGTGAGCACGGAGCCCGTACCGGCCGCGAGCGCGCCGTATCCGGCGAACTTCCGCACCCGCCCGCCCGGTTCGCGCACACCCGGGTCGCCCGCACCCGGCGCCCGGGTCGCCCGGCGGACCGCGAGGAACGCGGCGCCCACCGAGGCCAGCAGGGTGACGGCGGCGCCGGACACGAGCGCGACGGGACCGAAGACGTGCTCCACGCCGCCGGCGACCTGCCCACTGTCCTGGAACATCCCCAGAAGCGCCCGCCCCGCGAACACCGCGGGGACGACCGCCAGTGCCGCCCCGCCCAGGGCGACCACGGCCGATTCACCGAGCACCATCCGCTTGATCTGCGCCGGGGTCGCCCCCGTGCTGCGCAGCAGGCCGATCTCCGCGCTCCGCTGCCGTACGTTCACGGTGAGCGTGGAGGCGACGGCGAAGAACACCAGCAGCGATCCGTAGCCGCCGACCACCGCGGCCGTGGTGGTCATCGACTCCGCGCTGACGTCGTCGACGCCCTCGGCCCCCGCCGTGTCGTGCAGCGAGTGGAACGTCATGATGATCGCGGCCCCCAGGAAGGCGGACAGCAGCGTCGCGACGAGGCGCCCGGGGCGGTGGCGGACCGAGCTCATGGCCAGTGCGAACATCCCGCTCACACCCCCGCCGGCACGTCGTGCACGTCGCCGTGCACGCGGTCGCCCAGGTGCGCGAGCCGCTCCGCGACCGCGTCCACGGTCGGCGCGTTCAGGTGCCCCGCCAGCCGGCCGTCCGCGAGGAAGAGCACGGAGTCCGCGTAGGAGGCGGCCACCGGGTCGTGCGTCACCATCACCACCGTGCGGCCGTGGACGCGTACCGCATCCTGGAGCAGCCGCAGGACGTCGCGCGCGCTGCGCGTGTCCAGCGCGCCGGTCGGTTCGTCGGCGAAGACCACGCTGGGTTCGGTGACCAGCGCCCGCGCGATGGCGACGCGCTGGCGCTGGCCGCCGGACAGCTGGTCGGGGCGGTGGCCGAGGCGCTCGCCCAGGCCGACCTCGGTGAGGATCTCGCGCGCCCGGTCCCGGTCGACGCGGCGGCCGGCGAGCTTCAGCGGCAGGGTGGTGTTCTGCGCGACGGTGAGGGTGGGCAGCAGGTTGTACTGCTGGAAGACGAAGCCGATCCGCTGCCGCCGGAACCTGGTCAGCTCGGCCTCCGTGGAGCCGGTCATCTCCTCGCCGTCGACCACGACCTGCCCGGTGTCCGGCCGGTCGAGGCCCGCCGCGCACTGAAGGAGGGTGGACTTCCCGGACCCGGAGGGCCCCATCACGGCGGTGAAGGTTCCCGCCCCCAGGCTCAGCGTCACCCCGTCCAGCGCGGTCACGGCGCTCCCGCCCGTCCCGTACACCTTGCCGACCGATACGAGCCGCAGGGCCTCGGCTGCCGGACCGCGGGCTGCCTGCCTGCGGGTGCGCTCCTGCTTCGCGCGGCGGGACCGGAACATCGTCATCACTCCCTCGTGGCACCTGCTGGTGCCGTCGGAAAGGACGCTACGGACGGGGGCGGGCCGTGCCGATGGCCGTACACACCCTGTGCGGGTGTACCTGGATACACCTTCGTCCGGCCGCCTCCACGCCGCCGGATGCTTGTTTCTGTTCGTAACACCGTTCCTGCGAACACCTATTGACATGTAACTGGCGACCCGGCCAGAGTCGACCCCGCAAGTGATGCCGGTCACGTCACGAGGAGCGTTGTCGCCATGCCCGAAATCCCCGCAGTCTCACGTCGCTTGCTACTCGGAGGAACGCTGGCCACCGGAGCGCTCGCCGCCGGGATCGGCTCGGCCGGGAGCGCGTCGGCGGCGGCCTCGTCCGCCGCCTCCGACGCGTCCGACGCGTCCGCCGCGGCGCCCGGCCGCAGACCGGGTCAGAAGTCCATGATCAACGTGCCCTTCGAGGTCCACCGGACGGTCCGTGTCGCGGTGATCGGGCTCGGCAACCGGGGCTCCGGGATGACCCCCGGCTGGTCGGCGGTCCCCGGCTGCGTCGTGACCGCCGTCTGCGACATCCGCGCCGACCGCGCGAAGCGCACGGCCGACCAGCTGGTCTCCAAGGGCAGGCCCCGCCCCGCCGAGTACGGCGGCTCGGCCGACTCGTACGCGGACATGCTCAAGCGCGACGACATCGACCTCGTGTACATCGCGACGCCGTGGGAGTTCCACTACGAGCAGGGCAAGGCCGCGCTGCTGGCCGGGAAGCACGTCGTCGTCGAGCTGCCCGTCGCGACCGAGCTGCGCGAGCTGTGGGACCTCGTGGACACCTCGGAGCGCACCCGCAGGAACCTGATGCTGTCCGAGAACTGCAGCTACGGCCGCAATGAGCTGGCCACGCTCAAGATGGCGCACGAGGGCCTGTTCGGCGACGTCACCAACGGCCACGGCGGTTACCTGCACGACCTGCGCGCCCTGCTCTTCTCCGACACGTACTACACGGACTCCTGGCGCCGGCTCTGGCACACCCGCTCCACCGCGTCCTTCTACGCCATGCACGGGCTCGCCCCGGTCGCGGCGGCCATGGACATCAACCGCGGCGACCGGATGACCGTGCTGCGCGCCACCGCGACCGAGCCGAAGGGTCTCGCCGACTACCGCGAGCGCTTCGTCCCGAAGTCGCACCCCTCGTGGCGGGAGACGTACGTCAACGGCGACCTGGTCACGTGCCTGATCGACACGGCCAGGGGCCGGGTCATCCGGGCCGAGCACGACGTGAGCTCGCCCCGGCCGTACAGCCGCATCAACTCCCTCGCCGGCAGCCGCGGCATCTTCGAGGACTACGCCGGCGTCTCGTCGGCCGGCGGCGGCCGCATCTACGTCGAGCCGGACCACGGCGGCCACTCCTGGCGGGCCTTCGACGCCTACCGCAAGGAGTTCGACCACTGGCTGTGGAAGAAGATCGGCGACGACGCCGCGAACAACGGCGGCCACGGCGGCATGGACTACGTCCTGCAATGGCGCACGGTGCAGCTGATGCGGGCGGGGCTGGTCCCGGACATCGACGTGTACGACTCGGCCGCCTGGTGCGCGCCGGTTCCGTTGAGCGTCATGTCCCTGGCGAACAAGGGGCGTCCGGTCGCGATACCGGACTTCACGCGGGGCGGCTGGGTCAATCTGCGTTCCGGCCTGGACTCGCGCACCACCGAGATGCCCCCCGTTTCCTGAGGACGTGAAGGAGAAGCAGGTCATGAGACCAGCACGACCGGTCAGTCCGCTCAGGGCCCTGGCCGCGGCGGTGGCGGGAGCGGTCCTGCTCGTCCCCGCCCCGGCGGTGGCGGCCGCGCCGCAGGAACCGGCTTCGGCCGGGACCGAGGTGGGCATCTCCCCCGTGGACCTCGACGGCCCGGCCGTCTCGACGGTGAAGGTGACCGTCAGGAACGGCGGTCCGCAGCGCATGCGCTCGCTGAAGGTGTCGTTCGCCGGGCCGGCCGGGTGGGCGGTCCAGCCGTCCGTACGCGCCGTGGACGGCTCCCTCGCGACGGGCGCCTCGGCCGACGTGACGTTCCGGATCCAGGTGCCGGAGAAGCGGCCCGGGCTCGTGATCCGTACGTTCACGGCGACCGCGACGTACCGGGGCGGGGACGGCGAGGGCACGGCCACCGGCACCCGCGCCGAGCGCAGCGGAACACCGTGGGCGAGCCTGTCGGCGGCGTACAACAACGTGGCGATCACCGACGAGTCCGCGACGCGGGCCGGTGACTACGACGGCGGGGGCAACAGCTTCTCGGCGCAGAAGCTGGCGGCCGTCGGCCTGACGCCCGGGGCGAAGGTCGACGCCCTCGGGGCCGAGCTGACCTGGCCGGACGTGCCGGCCGGCACGAAGGACAACGTGGCGGGCTCCGGGCAGGCCGTCGCGCTGGGCGGCAAGGGCGGCAAGCTGGTGTTCCTCGGCTCCGGCGTCACCAGCGCCGCCACGGGCAGCGCCACGGTGCACTACACCGACGGGTCGTCCGGCACGGGGACGTTCGGCTTCCCCAACTGGTCGTTCGATCCGGTCACCGCGCACGGCGCGACGCTGGTCAAGTCGACCGACGGCCGCAACCGGCAGGACGGATACGGCAACGCCGACGTGAAGTACAGCGTCTTCGCGCACTCGGTCCCGCTGGATCCGGCCAAGACGGTCGAGTTCGTGGTCCTGCCCTCGAACGCCAACGTCCACATCTTCGACATGGCGATCGCGCCCTGACCGTGTAGGGGCGGCGACCCCCGCGGGGCGCCGCCCCGGGCCCCGGCCCGCGACCGCCGGACGGGCCGAAGCCCGCCGCACACGGCACGGACGAGCCCGTCCGGCCTTCGACGACACGCCCGCCGCGCCGTCCTCAGACGGCGATCACCTTGATTCCGGCGTCGGTGAGGCGGCCCGTCGCCTCGGCGGAGACGGCGGAGTCGGTCACCAGGACGTCGATGCGGTCCAGCCCGCAGATCCGGGCGAAGGCACGCTTGCCCATCTTGGACGAGTCGGTCACCACGATCACCCGGTGCGCGCGTTCGGCGAACAGCCGGCTGACGCTCGCCTCGTCCTCCTGGTGCGCCATGACGCCCAGGTCCGGGTCCACCCCGTCGACGCCGAGGACGACGACGTCCAGCACGACCTCGTTGAGTACGCCCATGGTCAGCGGCCCGACCAGCTCGTACGTCTGCGGGCGGGCCACCCCGCCGGTGACCACGATCTTGATCTGCGGCCGCACCGCCAGCTCGCCCGCGATGTTGAGCGCGTTGGTGACCACGGTCAGGACCGGTCCGACGGGGGCGGGGACGGAACCGGCGGTGGGGGCGGTGGCCGTGTCGCGCAGTCCGGTGCCGGTCCGCAGCGCCAGGGCCCGCGCCACTTCCGTCGTGGTCGTGCCGCCGTTGAGGCCCACCACTTCCCCGTCGGCGACCAGGTCGGCCACGGCCGCGGCGATCCGCTGTTTCTCGGACGCGTGCCGGGAGGACTTGTAGCGCAGCGGCAGCTCGTACGAGACGCCGTGCGCGATCGCGCCGCCGCGGGTCCGCACGAGCATCTGCTGCTCCGCGAGTTCGTCGAGGTCCCGGCGGATCGTCGCGGCGGAGACCTCCAGGGTGGTGGCGGCCTCCTCGACCTCCAGCCTCCCCTCGGCGGCCAGCAGTTCCAGCAGCGCGCTCCACCGCTCGTGTTTGGACATGCGGCCGGACTCCTTCGTGCCAGACGTGCGTGAAGGTGATGGTAGCCCGCCGGGGCGGTACGGCCCCGGGGAGCGTGCGGCACTGCCAGGGAACCCCACGAAGGTGTCCTGGACTGCGTGTTCACCTTCGTGGATACTTCGCCCCACGACAGACCCACGCTCGAACCTGCTTGAAAACTGACTGCTTTGAGCAGTTCCAATCATCGGGGAGTTCGTCCCATGTCCACCGCAGATTCCTCCCGCACCTCGGCCGAGATCGCCTCCCAGCCCGCCACCTGGGCCGAGGCGGCCACGTCGCTCCCTCTCCACACCGACGCCCTGCCCCGCCGCGGCGAGCGCGTCGCCGTGATCGGCTGCGGCACCTCCTGGTTCATGGCCCAGGCGTACGCGGTACTGCGCGAGAGCGGCGGCCACGGCGAGACGGACGCCTTCGCCGCCTCGGAGTTCCCGTACCGCGACGGCTACGACCGCGTACTGGCGATCACCCGCTCCGGCACCACGACCGAGGTCCTGGAGGTGCTCCGGCGCGTGCGGGGCACCGTGCCCACCGGCGCGATCACCGCCGACCCGGCGACGCCCGTCATGCGGGCGGCGGACGCCGTGGCCGTGCTGGACTTCGCCGACGAGGAGTCGGTGGTGCAGACCCGTTTCGCCACCACCGTCCTCGCGCTCCTGCGCGCCCACCTGGAGGCCGAGGACGCCCTGCCGGCCGGTGTGCGCCCGCTCGCTGAGGCGATCCGGGACGCCGGACTCGCCGTCACCGCACCGCCGGCCGCCGAGGTGCTCGGCGCCGAGCAGTTCACCTTCCTCGGCACCGGCTGGACGTACGGTCTCGCGCTGGAGGCGGGGCTCAAGATGCGCGAGGCGGCGGGCGCCTGGACGGAGGCGTACCCGGCCATGGAGTACCGGCACGGCCCGATCAGCATCACCGGCCCCGGCCGCGTGGCCTGGATCTTCGGCGCGCTGCCGCAGGGCCTGGCGGACGACGTCCTGCGGGCCGGCGGCACGGTGGCCGCCGGCTCCCGCGGGGCACCGGGCGACCTGGACCCGCTGGCCGACCTGATCCGCGTCCAGCGCCTGGCGGTCGCGCTCGCCGAGGCGCGCGGTTACGACCCGGACAGGCCGCGCAACCTCACGCGGTCCGTGGTCCTGGAGGACACCACCGCGTAACGCTCAGGACCGGCCCAGCGGGTACGCCGTACGGTCCCGCCAGCGGTCGCCGTCCCGGACGATCAGGTGGACCGCCCCGACCCGGACGGTCAGCGGCAGGGCGGGCGCGCACTCGGCCTCCAGCAGGTCGTACGCGCGCTCGTACGTCTCCGGTCCCTCGTGGTTGGCGAGCGTCAGGTGAGGGTCGAGGCCCTCGCCGAACAGGCCCCGGTAGGGCACCGCTTCGGGCCAGCGGCCGGTGAGCTCCTTGGTGAGCGCCCGTACCGGATCGTGCGGCCGCGGGTCGAGGAAGAGGACGCCCGGATACCGGCCGAACCCGGCGAAGGACAGCTCGAAGGGGTCGTGCGAGCGGAACAGTTCCAGCAGCTCACGGTGGACCGGACCGTCGATCCGGCTCGCGTGGAGGAACGGGTAGAGCACGGTGACGTGGGCGGGAGAACCGGTTCTGACGAGCGGATCGGCCTCGGGGACCCTGATGGTCAGGGCCGTGTCCCCGTCGACGTCCGGCCACCCCACTGTCCCGCCCCTCCCCTCGGCTGTTCCCGCGGGGCCAAGAGAACCACAGGCGTCCCGGCCCCCGGCCCTCAGCCCCTCTGCCCCTGCGCCTGGGCCCTCAGCCCCTGCGCCTGCGTACGGCCGCCAGTACGCCGAGCAGCGCGCCCGCCGCGAGCACGATCAGGCCGCGGATCCACACCTCGCGTTCGATCTGGGTCGCGAGGAGGACGCAGGACACCGCACCGAGCACGGCGACCGGGGCAGGCGTCCTGAAGTGGTCGTGGGGCACCGCGTCGCGGCGCAGCACGAGCACGGCCGTGTTGACGACGAAGAAGACGACGAGGAGCAGCAGGACGAGGGTGGAGGCGAGCGCGGCCACGTCACCGGTGAGCGCGAGCAGGAGGGAGAGCGAGGTGGTGGCGGCGATCGCGGCCCACGGGGTGCGGCGGCCGGGCAGCACCTTGGCCAGGAAACCCGGGAGGAGTCCGTCGCGCGCCATGCCGTACGCGAGCCGGGAGGACATGATGCCGGTGAGCAGCGCGCCGTTGGCGACCGCGACCAGCGCGATGAAGCCGAACAGCCGGGCCGGTACTCCCCCGGCGGCCTCGACCACTTCGAGCAGCGGTCCGCTGGACGCGGCGAGCGTCTTCGTGTCGACCGCCGCCGCGGCCGCGATGCCCACCAGTACGTAGACCAGACCGGCGGTGACCAGCGCGCCGAACAGGGCGCGCGGGTAGGACCGCCGGGGGTCGCGGGTCTCCTCGGCGACATTGACGGACGTCTCGAAGCCGACGAAGGAGTAGAAGGCGAGGACGGAGCCGCTCAGGACCGCCGCCGCGGGCCCGTGTCCGGGCGTACCGAGCTCGGTCAGTCCGCTCAGGTCGCCGTCGCCGCGCAGCACCACCCGGGCGCCGAGCCCGACGACCAGCACCAGGCCGGCGACCTCGACGAGCGTGGCGACGGTGTTGGCCCGGGTCGACTCCCTGATGCCGCGGGCGTTGAGCAGGGCCAGGGCCGTCAGGAAGACCACCGCCACGAGCGCGACGGGCAGGGAGACGAAGACGGTCAGGTAGTCCCCGCCGAACCCCCGGGCGAGAGCCGCGACGGAGACGACACCCGCGGCGAGCATGCAGAAGCCCGCGAGGAAGCCGGCGAACGGCCCGTAGGCGAGGGTGGCGTAGTGCGAAGCACCACCCGCCCGGGGGTACTTCGTGGCGAGTTCCGCGTACGAGGAGGCGGTCAGCAGGGCGAGGCCGAGCGCGACGGCGAGGGGCACCCACACGGCGCCGCCCGACTCGGCGGCGACCTGGCCCACCAGCACGTAGACGCCCGCGCCCAGCACATCGCCGAGGATGAAGAAGTAGAGCAGCGGTGTCGTCAGAGCCCGCTTGAGCGGGCCGCCCGGGGCCGGTCCCGGGGCCGGTCCCGGGGCCGGTCCCGGTGCCGGGGTCGATTCCTGTGCCGCTGTTCCGTGCGAGGCCACGGCTTCCCTTCCTCTCCGCTTCTCCACCGGCCGCGGGCTGCCGCCGCCGTGACGCCCCGCTCCCGCGAGGCCCCGGTCCTGCGGTACCCCGCTTCCGCGATGCCACCGCTGCGGGTGCTGCGGGTGCTGCGGGGAAGCCGTTTTCCGCCCGTGCGCGACCGCACGCGCCGGCGAACGGCGCCCCGGCCCCGGTGATCCGCCGGGTCCTGCACGCCTCCGACACTCACCGCAACGAAAATGCTTCCGCAATCACGTTGCGTATTGAGCTGTTGTATCCGCATTGACTTTGCACCCCGCGTGGTGATCATTGGAAACATGTCTGCTGCCGCCCGCTGCCCGCATTCGACCAACGCGGCTCAGCCGTACTTGAGTTGCGGGCCGTCCGGCTGTGGGTTCGAGGCGTCCCGAGCAGTCCCGGGGCATCACCCTTCCGCATCCCGGGCACGGCACTGCCCGACTGTCCTGGAGCACCACCATCTACCTGCTGTTTTCAGCCACATCGCACAGGAGCGGCCGGCGGTGACCGAATGTCGCCGAGCAGACGACAGGGACAGGACCATGCAGTGACCCACCCGTTGTCCTTCAAACTGCTCGGGCCACTGGAAATCTCAGCCGGCGGCGAGATGGTCCGGGTGCGCAGCCCCCGGCAACGCGCTGTTCTGGCCATGCTGCTGCTCTCGCCCGACCGCGTTGTCTCAATAGCGTCTCTGACCGAGGCCGTGTGGCAGGGCGATCCGCCGGCCACCGCACGTAACCAAATAGCCATTTGCATTACCACTCTCCGCAAAATATTCCGGGAAGCCGCTTCGGTCGAAGACCTCATTGAGACGAGGCACCCGGGTTACATCCTCAATTCGAAGAACTGCTACATCGATCTGCAGGACCTGAGCGAATCGGTCGCGTGCGCCCGCATGGCCGCGGCACACGACGAACAGGTCGACGAGGCCACCGCCCTCTTCGAGCACAGCCTGGCCCTGTGGCGGGGACCCGTCCTGGACGGGCTGACGGGGAGCAGGATCGACGACACCGTCTCCCAGCTGTCCGAGTTCAGGCTGGACATCAGCGAGGAGTACGCCGCGCTGCAACTGCGGTCCGGCGGGCACCACTCGGTCATCACACGGCTGACCTCACTGGTGAAGGAACACCCGCTGCGCGAGCAGGCCAGGGTCCACCTCATGCACGCCCACAACCTGGCGGGCCGGCGCTCCGAGGCGCTGCAGGTGTACCGCGAAGGGCGCAAGGCCCTCATCGACGAGCTGGGCATCGAACCGGGGGCCGCGCTCCAGGAACTCCACCAGCAGATCCTCCAGGACGCGAACGAGCTGGAGGGGTTCACCGCGCAGCCCGCCCCCGCTCCGGCTGCCGCTCCCGCCTCCCCGGCGCTGCCCCCGTCCGCGCCGGCCACCCACACCCACGGCGCCGCCGTCGCCGTGCCCGCCCAGCTTCCGCTGCCCGTCACCGCGTTCACCGGCCGCGCGCCGGAGATCGCCATTCTCGACGGGCTGCTTCCCAGCGACACCGACCGCGGCCCCCTGGCGGTCGCGGTCATCTCCGGGGTGAGCGGCATCGGCAAGAGCGCTCTGGCCGCGCACTGGGCGAACCGGGTCGCCGACCGGTTCCCCGACGGCCAGCTCTTCATCGACGTACATGGCTACCACGAGTTCGACCAGCCGCTGTCGCCCATGTCCGTGCTCGACCAGTCGCTGCGCGGACTCGGTGTGCCCAGCGCGCAGATCCCCGCCCATCTGCAGGAGCGGTCCGCCCTGTACCGCAGCATCCTGAACAACAGGAAACTGCTCATCATCCTCGACGACGTGCGGTCGTTCACCCAGATCCAGCCGCTGCTCCCCGGGCGCGGCCAGTGCTTCGTACTGATCACCAGCCGTGATCCGCTGGACGAACTGACCAGTGACTACGCGGCGGTACGGATCCCCCTGAAGGTCATGACCCCGGACGAGGCCGGCAGCATGCTCGCCACGGTGATCGGCGCCGAGCGGGTCGCCACCGATCCGGCGTCCGCGGAACGGCTCGTCGAACTGTGCGGCCGGCTGCCCCTGGCCCTGCGGATCGCCGCGGGCCGGCTGGCCACCCGGCCCCACTGGTCACTGCGCCAGCTGGCGTCGCGCCTGGAGGACCGGTGGCGCCGCCTGGACGTCCTGAGCCCGAACGACGGCGGGGTGAGGGCCGGTTTCTGGCTCAGCTACCGGGAGCTCTCCCCCGACGCCGCCCAGCTCTACCGAAGACTCGGCCTGCTCCCGATGACCACCTTCGCCGCCTGGATGGGCGCCGCCGTCCTCGACGTCGGGATCGACCAGGCCGAGGACCTGCTGGAGCAGCTCGTGGACGCCCAGCTGCTGGAGGTGTCCACCATCGTGCCGGGGGCCCCGGTCCGCTTCCGGTTCCAGGAACTGCTGCGGCTGTTCGCCTGGGAGCGTGCACACTCCGAGGACTCCGACGCCGACCGGAACGTCACGATCGAGCGGGCCTACGCCACCATGCTCACACTGGCGGACACCGCGCACCAGCAGCTCTACGGCAAGGGCCACCTCACGGCCCATCGGGTGAGCCCGGAGGCGGCGCTGTCCCCGGACACGGTCGCGGAACTGCTGGCCGACCCCCTGGAGTGGTTCGAGTCGGAGCGCACCTCCATCGTCGGCATGGTCGGCCACGCCGCGCAGAGCGGGGCGTCCGCCCACGCCTGGGGGCTGACCGCGCGTGCCATGCCGCTCTTCGAGATGCGCAACTACCTGGAGGACTGGCAGCAGACCGCGCAGAGCGCCCTGGACGGCGCCCGCAGCGCGGGGGACGCCCCGGGCGCGACGATCATGCTGCGCTCGCTCGGCACCCTGGCGATCTACCAGCGGCGTTACGCGGAGGCCGACTCCCTCCTCTCTTCGGCGATGGACCTCCTGGAGCAGAGCGACGACCTGCACGAGCGGGCCGTCGTGCTGCGCAACCTCGCGCTCTGCTCCCGCTTCAAGGGGGACCTGGACAACGCGGCCCGGCACTGCCGCGCGGCGCTCGACTGCTTCGGGCGGACGAACGATCCGACCAGCCGCTCCCACGCGCTCGGTCTACTCGCGCAGATCGAACTGGAGCGCGGGCAGACCGACCTCGGCATCACGCTGACGCGCGAGGCCATCAGGACGAGCGACGAGGCCGGCTCCGTACGGGGGAAGGCCCAGAACACCTACCGGCTCGCCGAGGCGTACCTGCGCGCCGGCGAGCTGGAGCGGGTCGAACGTGCCTGCCGGGAAGTCATCGAGCTGACCCGCGCGCAGGGCGACCGCCTGGGCGAGGCCTACGCCCTGCGCGCCCTGGGCGAGGCGCAGTGGCGGCAGGACCGTTCCGCCGAGGCGGAGGCCACCCTGCGGGAGGCGCTGACCGCCGCCGAGGAGGTCGGGGACCGGTTCCTCCAGGCCCGCATCGAAACCGACCGTGCCTGCGCCGAAGCCATCCGCGGCGACGCCGAGGCCGTCGCGCGGCTGCAGCGGTCCCACGAGATCTTCCGCTCCCTGGCCGCGACCTCCTGGGAGGAGCGCACCGCCCAGATCGCGGACATGATCGGCACGGCACGGCAGGGCGCGCGGGTCGACGCCGAGACGCTGGCGGGGCTGCTGGGCACGCGTTAGCGCAGGCCGCGCGCCCCGCCGGTGTCCGGCCTCGATCCGGTTTCCCGCCGGGAAACCGGATCGAAAAGGCGCCTTCCTACGATGCGCCAATGAACCTCACGGGCCCCGCGGGCAACGGCCTGCAGCTCATCCCCTTCCGCGGTCTGCGCTACGTCCCCGAGCGGGTCAGCAGTCTCGCCGCCGTCACCTCGTACCCGTACGCCACCGGGGCGGGCCCGGACGGCCCGCACCACCCGGACTCCGCCGACCCGCACCACATCGTGCGGCTGATCCTTCCGCAGGGGGCCACCCCCGCCGCCCGCGCCGAGCGGGCCGCGGCCACCCTCCGCAGCTGGCTGTCCGGGGGCGTGCTCGCGCCCGATCCCGAACCCGCGCTGTACGTGTGCGAGCAGCGGGGCGAAGGGGTCATGCAGCGCGGACTCGTCGGGGCGCTGCGGCTGTCCGAGCCCGCCGAAGGCATCGTCCACCCCCACGAGGCCGTGATGCCGCACGTCGTGGAGGACCGGGCCGGTCTGATGCGGGCGACCGCCGCCCATCTGGAACCACTGCTGCTGGCCTACCGCGGCGCCGGCGGCCGGCGCGGGGCCGGCGCCGTCATCGAGCGCACCGTGCTGCGCCCGCCGCTCCTGACCACCACCACGCACGGCGGCGTCAGCCACCGGATGTGGGCCGTCACGGACCCGGCGGAGCTGGCGGAGATCGACGCCGACCTCTGCGGCCGGCAGGCGCTGATCGCGGACGGGCACCACCGCTGGGCGACCTATCTCCGGCTCCGGTCCGAGCAGCCCCGCTCCGCGGCCTGGGACTTCGGGCTCGTGATGCTGGTGGACACGGACCGCCACCCGTTCCAGGTACGGGCGATCCACCGGGTCCTGCGCCGGCTGCCGGTGGCCGAGGCCCTGTCGGCGGTCGAGGGCTCCTTCCGGGTCCGCCCGGCCGGGTCGTCCCTGCCCGCCGCCCTGGAGGCCCTGGGCGTGGCCGCCCGTGACGGCAACGCCTTCCTCCTCACGGGGGGCACGGGTTTCCACCTCATCGACCGCCCCGACCCGGACCTGCTCGCCCGTACGGTCCCCGCCGACCGGCCCCGGGCGTGGCGGGCGCTGGACGCCGCGGTCCTGCACGCCACCCTGCTCGACCACCTCTGGAAGGTCCCGGACGGGCCGCGGGACATCGCGTACGTCCACGACGGCCGGGCGGCGGCCGACCAGGCGCGGCGGGACGGCGGGACGGCGGTCCTGCTGCACCCGGTACGGGAGGAGACCGTCCGGAACCTGGCCGGCGAGGGGGTCACCATGCCGCGGAAGTCGACCTCGTTCGGGCCCAAGCCGGCCGCGGGCCTGGTCCTGCGGAGCCTCGCGCACCCCTGAGCGCGAGGCGGCGCGCGAAGGGGCGGGCCCGCTCACGGGCCCGCCCCTTCGTCACCTCGTTCAGGAAGCGCCTCCCGCTCCTGCACCGGCACCGGCCTCGACGCCGGCCTCGGCCTTCGCCTCGGCCTCGGCGAGCAGCGCGCCGACCTGGCGGTTCGCCTGGAGGTACCGGCTCTCCAGCCGGCCCTGGAGGAACGTCTCGCGGATCGCCGCGCGCTGGATCTTGCCGCTCGTCGTCCGCAGGATCCCGCCGCGCCGGACCAGGACGACGGCCCCCGGCCGCACACTGAACCCGCGGGAGACGCCCGCCCCGATCCGGCCGGCCAGTTCCTTCAGTCCGTCCTGGGAGATTCCGCCGCGCACCTCGTGCGCCACGACGAGCTGCTCCTCGACGGCGCCGTCGGCGTTCTGGACGGGGACGACGAAGGCCGCGCCGAACAGTCCGGTCAGGTCGCTCTCCTGCGCCCTGAGGAAGTGTTCGACGTCCTGGGGGTAGATGTTCCGGCCGCGCAGGATGATCAGCTCCTTGATCCGGCCGGTGACGTAGACCTCGCCGTCGTGGACGGTGCCCAGGTCGCCGCTCCTGACGTAACCGCCGTCCCCGTCCGCGGTCCGCACCCGGAAGGTGTCGCGCGTGGCGTCCTCGCGGCCCCAGTACCCCTGCGCGACGCTCTCGCCCCGGAGCCAGATCTCGCCGATCCGGCCGGCGGGCAGCACCTCCCGGGTCCGCGGGTCGACGACGCGTACGTCATAGGCCTTCGCGGACCCGCAGCTGACGACGTCGCGGCCGGGCTCCGCCAGGCTCACCGGGTGGAACTCGTGGCGCTCCAGGCGCTCCTCGTCGATGCGGCTGACGACCAGCTCGCGGGGGCCCGTTCCCGAGATGAACACGGTCGCCTCGGCCATGCCGTAGCACGGGGCCATGGTGTCGCTGCGGAAGCCCGCGGGGGCGAAGCGCTTGGCGAAGGCGGTGAGGGTGGACGCCTGGACCGGCTCGGACCCGTTGGCGGCGAACCTCCACCGCGACAGGTCCAGCTGGGCCAGCTGCTCGTCGGTGACCTGCCGCACGCACAGCTCGTACGCGAAGTTGGGCGCGGCGGACCAGGTGATGCCGTACCTGTCGATCATCTGGAGCCACCAGTGCGGCCGCTTCAGGAACGTGGTCGGGCTCATCAGCACGCAGGAGCCTCCCAGCAGCAGCGGGGGCAGCAGGATCGCCAGCAGCCCCATGTCGTGGTACTGGGGGATCCACGACCCGAAGCGGGTGGCCTTGTCGAGCCCGAATGCCTCGCTGAGGATCTGCGAATTGTGCAGCAGGTTCCCCTGGTTGACCATCACTCCCTTGGGCGTGGAGGTCGACCCGGAGGTGTACTGGAGGAGCGCCAGGCTGTCGTGGTCCGCCTCGGGCATGCGCCAGGCCGCCGCGTGGGCGTCGGTGAACGCGGGGCCGTCCGTGACGGCGCAGTCGATGCCGGCCGCCGGGTCCGACGCGGCCCAGTCCAGGACGGAGGGGGCGGCCGCCTCGCTGGTGAGGGTGACCGCGACGACGGCGTTCTCCACGATGGAGTCCACCCGGCGCCGCTGGTGCTGGTACTGGCCCGGCAGGGAGGACGGAATGGCGACCATCCCCGCGTAGAGGCACCCCACGAACGCGGCGGCGAACTCCAGGCTCTCGGGATAGAGCAGCAGGACCCGGTCGCCCGGCGCGTACCGCTCCTGGAGCCACCCGGCTATCTTCCGCGCCTCGTGGTCCAGCCGGGCGTAGGACCAGGTCTCGGCGCCGTCCGGCGCGGAGGGGTCGCGGACGAAGATCACCGCGGGCTCGTCCGGAGTGGCCAGCGCGTTCTCGCGGATGCGTGCCGTGGCGCTCGGAGCCTGCGTGAGCTGGTGGTGCTGGGACTGCTGGGACATGGAACCCCCTGGGATGAAGTGGGCGGGAATGCGCGGACGCCGGTCGTCGGTGCGGTCACCAGTCATCGGCCGCTCCCAGCGCCAGCAGCTCGTCCAGCTCGCCGGTGCCGACCAGGACCGGGTCCGTCACCCGTGCGCCGACGTCCTCGACGGCGGCGCCGAGCAGGTGGACGTAGTGGTCCAGGAGCCGCTCGACGGTGCTCTCGTCGAACAGGTCCGTCGCGTAGCGGAACACCGCGGTGAGCGAGGACGCGCTCTGCCGCATCTCCACCGAGATGTCGAACTGGCCCTCCAGCTGCGGTACGTCGACGAGTGACAGGCGCAGCCCGGCGTACTCCGTCGCCGTGCCGGCCGCCGCGGCCTCGGTGACCTGTTGCAGCAGCGGCTCCAGACGGCCCGGCGCGACCATCGTGAAGGCCATCCGCACCGGCGGGTTGTGGCCGGCGTACCGGCTCTCCCCGGCCAGCAGGGCGTAGGGGTAACCGATGTGCTTCATCGCCGACATCACCTGGCGCTGCGCCGATACGGCCGCGTCCGCGAAGGTCGTCGAGTCCGTGAAGCGGGCCGGGAGCACCAGCGTGTTCACCAGGTACCCGACGACCTGCCGCATGCCGGGGCCGCTGCGGGTGGTCGTCGGGCAGCCGATGAGGAAGTCGGTCCGGCCCGTGTAGCGGTGGACGAGGGTCTGGAAGACGCTCAGCAGCAGGGCGAAACCGGTGACGCCCGTCCGCTTCGCCGTCTCCCGCAGCTTCGGCAGCAGCTCGTCGGGAACGCGCAGTTCGCGGGTGGCCCCGTTGAACACCCCGGGCCGGTTCTCGCCCCGCGGGCGGTCGGCGAGCAGCTCGGCGGCGTCGGCGCCTTCGGTGAACTCCTCCCAGAAGGACTGGAGTTTCTCGCGCCGGGGCCCGGCGAGCAGTTGCTGCTCCTGGGCCACGTAGTCGTCGTAACCGCGCTTCAGCGGCGGCAGCGGCGACGCGGAATCCGCCGCGTACGCGTCGAGCAGCTCCTGGAGGAGCAGCCACTGCGAGGTGGCGTCGGTGACGATGTGGTGGGCGGAGACCACCAGCACGGCGTCGTCCGGCGCGACGCGCAGCAGCAGCGCCCGGCAGGTTCCCCGCCCGGTCAGGTCGAACGGGGTGTCGCCGAACTCCCTCACCAGCTCCGCCAGCCGGTCGTCGCCGGCGGTGGCTCCCGGCGCCTCGCGCACCTCCAGGGCGACCAGCTCCGGCGGCCCGACCAGCCGCCGGGGGCCGGCCGGGGTGTCCGTGAAGGTGGAGCGCAGGACGTCGTGGCGGTCCACCACGGAGCGCAGGGCGCGGCGGACCCGCCCCTCGTCGAGCGGGCCGCGGATCCGCAGGGCGGCCTGGACGTTGTACGCCGGGCTGTCGGGCGCCATCCAGTACAGGAACCAGAGCGCCTCCTGCCCGATGGACAGCGCTCTGGCGGCGGGTCCGGTCTCCGCCATCAGCGGGCACCGAGTTCGGAGTGGATGTGGGCCGTGAGCGCGTCGACGGTGGGGTGGTCCCAGGCGAGGGTTGCCTCGACGAGGATGCCGTACTCGTCCTCGACGTCGCCGCACAGGGTGAGGGCGTAGACGGAGTCGAGACCGATCTCGACGAGCAGGTCGTCCGGGGCGACCTCCTGCGGGGTGACGTCGAGGAAGTACGCGACCCGCTCGGTGAGCCAGGTGCGGATGGTCTCGGCGGTCGCCGCGGTGCTGATGGCCTCGACGGTCGTCGCGGTGGTGATGTCGGACATGAGAAGACTCCTTGAGATGTGCAGGGTGTGGAAATTGGTGGGGAGGGGTTTCTGGTCCGGGTACGGATACCGGCCCGGGGCCGGGGCCGGGCAGGACCTGGGGTCAGGCGGGCGAGAGGTGCGGACGGCCGAGGTCGTAGCCCTCATGTCTTTCCTCCCTGGTGATCAGTTCCTCGAAGAGCCGTCGCTCCGTCGGGGCGGGCAGCGCGCCCACGTCGTGACCGAGGCGCGCGGCGATCCTGGACAGGACGCCGGTCAGCCAGTCGGGGTCGCGCAGGAACGCGTCGTCGCTGTGCTGGTTGTCCTGCCAGACGCCGATGCAGGCGGCGGCCATGGCGAGCTGGGCGTACCGGTCGGCCAGGGCGAAGCCGGCCCGGCCCGCGACCACCGAGTGTTCGCGCGGCGGCAGCGCGAGGCAGCGCTCGCGCAGGTCCTCCAGGTCCGCGCGCAGCAGGCCGGTCAGCCGCGTCGTGGCCGTGGGCAGGAGCGCGTCGGCGCCCGGGTGGCCGAGCATCGCGGTGAGGTCGTCGGCTCCCCGTGAGGTGATCTCCAGGGCCTGGTAGTCGATGGCGTCCAGCGGGGCGTCGAGCCGGAACAGCTCGGTGGGCGGGCGCTGGGCCCGCAGCCAGCTGGTGGCGGCGAGCCGGGGCAGCTGGGGCAGCATCGTCGCCTGGCACACGGAGGCGTTGGCGTGGGCGAAGGTGATGGCGGGCAGGTCGCGGGCGAACTTCTGGAAGATGCCGTACGCGCCGTCCCGCAGGTAGGAGTTGGCTCCCAGCACCGTGCCCAGGGCGTGCGAGGACCGGTGGAGGACCTTGGGCACGAGGTACTTGTTGGCCGCGGTCAGGACACTGGTCTGGCCGGGCAGGACGTGCAGGGCGCGGCAGGCCACGGTGGACAGGCAGTCGCCGGCCAGCAGGTCGAGGAAGGCGCCGACCAGCGTGGCCCTGGCGTGCGGCAGGTCGGCGACCCGGCGCCCGTACAGCCGGCGGTCGAGCGCGAAGCGGGTGACCGTGCGCAGCAGGGTGTCCGAGGTGCCGACCATCATGCCCGGCAGCACCGCGCGGGTGGTCTGGAAGGCGCGCAGCACGGTCTCCATCGCCCCGCCGGCCGGGCCGATGTGCGCGTCGGCGGGGACGGGGTAGTCGGTGAACTCGGCGCCGCCGATGAGGCAGCCGCGCAGGCCCACGGTGGGGTACCGGAAGTCGCGCCGGACACGGTCGGCGGGGCCGTCCGCCAGGTCCACGAACAGGTGCGAGTGGCTGCGGTTGCCCGGGCCGTCGCCGGTGCGGGCCAGCAGCACGAGGGCGTCCGCCCGGCCGATGTTGTTGACGATCTGCTTGCGGCCGTTGATCAGGATCCGGTCGCCGTGGGGGGCGGCGGCGAGGTCGGTACGGGTGAAGTCGTTGCCGTGGGCCAGTTCGTTGTACCCGGCCGCCGTCTTGCCGCCGCCGAGCAGGATCTCGGCCATCCGCCGCTGCTGCCGGTCGTTGCCGGAGGTCCACATGGCGGACCCGGAGATGTAGTTGGTGAAGCCGTACCCGAGCGCCAGGGTGGGGTCGCGCCGGGAGACCGTGCGCATCATGAGCATCAGGCGTTCGATGCCGACGAGCCGCCCGCCCAGCCGCTTCGGCACGTACTCGGCGTTGAACCCGTAGGCGTCCAGGGCCTTCTCGCCCTCGGGCAGGATCTCGGCGCGCTCGTCCGCCTCCAGTACGGACCGGAAACCCAGCGGATTGTCCGGGTCGTCGGCGTTGCCCAGCGCGCTCTCCAGCGCGGCCGGTCCGCCGGTCTCTGCGGCTGTCTCGGTCATGACGTCTCCAGGAGCTGTGACGCGGAGGAGGAAGCGGAAAAGGAAGCGGCGGGGGAAGCGGCCAGCGGGAAGGACAGCAGGGAGAACATCTCGCCCGTCCGGTGCTGGTCGAGGAGCAGGGGCATCAGCCGGTCGAGCACGGCCGTGGAGTCGGCCGCGGGCCGGCCGTCCCCGGCGGCCGCCGGCAGCACCCCCGGAGCGAGGCGGTCGAGGAGGCGGCTCAGGCAGGCCTCCAGCCACAGGCCGTCCTGCCACAGACCGGCGACGGCCTCGGTGTCCCGCGCCACCCGGCCCCGGTTGCGCAGCCACACCTGGAGGCAGGCGGCCGCCGCCGTGCACAGGGTGTAGCGGTGGGCCAGCGAGAAGGCGGGGGCGGGGACGTCCCGGGGGGTGGGGCGGTGGGACGCCATCTGCCGGTGCGTCTCGTCGGTGATCTCCAGTACGTCCTCGGCCAGGGCCAGCAGCGTCCCGGGGACCTCGCCGTCGGCGGCGAGCCTCCGCAGCTCGGCGACGCTCTGCGGCAGGGCGGCGACGACGCTGTTGCCGGTGCGTGAGGTCAGGTCGAGCCGGGTCGGGTCGAAGTCGGGGACCGGCGTGTCCAGGGTCGCCGCGACGGCGAGTCCCTCGGGGTCCGTGCGCCCCGCGCGGTAGCCCCGCGCGAGCACGCCGAACTGGTTGATCAGGGCGTTCAGGTTGACCAGGCTGTTGCCGTCGAAGATGCCGACGATCCGGTGGTCGCGCTCCAGCTTGGCGAAGGCGCCGTGCGCGTAGTCCTCGCTGAAGAAGGACCGCGCGCCCAGGAACTGGCCCATGCTGGAGACGAGTTCGTCGACCGTGCTCGGCACCAGGTACTTCACCGCGCTCGACGTCACGCTCATCTCCTCGGTGAGCGCGTGGGCTCCGCGGCCGGCCACGAGGGTGACGGCCTCCATGGCGAGCAGATCGGCGTACGCCTCGGTCAGGGTGCGGTGCGCCTGCGGCAGGTCGACGAGCCGCTTCCCGTACAGCTCGTGCTCCAGGCCGAAGTCCGTCGCGATCCGCAGGGCCCGGTCGGCCGTGCCGAGCGACAGGGCGGCGCAGATCGTGCGGGTGATCTGCAGACTCCGCAGGACGATCTCGATGCCCTGCCCCTCCTCCCCGATCAGGGCGCCGGCCGGGACGCGGGCGCCGGAGAACGCGATGCCGCTGATGTCCGCGCCCCGGATGCCGTGGGTCCGGGCGGCGGGCAGGCAGCTGTACGTGCCGGGGACGAGCTCCGCCTTGTCGACGAGCAGCAGGCTGTAGCCGCGGGTGCCGCCCTCCGGTGCGGTACGGGCGAGGACGCAGACCAGGTGGGACCGGGTGGCGTTGTTGATCAGCCACTTCTCCCCGTCGAGCCGGTACCCGTCCCCGGTGGCGGTGGCGGTGAGGCCGCCGGACAGCAGGTCGCTGCCGTGCTCGCGCTCGGTGAGGCCCCAGGAGACCACGGCGCCCGCCGACACCCGCTCGCCGAGCGCCCGGGCCTGGGCCGCCGTACCGCCGACCCAGGTGCTCACCGCGCCCAGGTAGGTCTTGGTGTGGGCGATCGCCACCGTCAGGTCGCGGCGGGCGACCACGCGGACGAGCTGGAGCAGGTCCTCGTAGCTCCGCAGCGCCCCGCCGTGCCGTGCGGGCACGTAGTGGGCGGGCAGTTCCTGCGCGTCGAGCAGGCGCACCGCCTCCTCGGGGAACGCCTCCAGCGCGTCGAGTTCACGGAGCCGGCCCGCGAAGAAGGGCAGATCGGGGCGGTGGGGATCGCCCAGGTCCTGGTCGAATCTGCCGGCCAGGTCGTACGGCGCGTAGCGAGCCGGCCGGTCCGGTACAAGCTGAGGTTTCGTCACAACTCCACCTGGATCTGAGAACGCGTGAATTCCGGAAGAACCTCAGTCTTGGGCACCCGCGGGAGCGCTGTCCTGTCCCCTCACTGACAGGACCTTGCGGTGGCAATTCCCTGCCAGTGCAGAACCCGTTACCTCGTTTGGGCGGCCGCTACTGTCTCCATTGCACGCCTACAGGTGAGAGGGAATCCATGCCGAAAAGGTCTGATTCGGGGATTCTGGGTACGATCGGCCGGACGCCCCTGGTGGAACTGGAGAGAATGTTTCCCGGGGGGCACTCACAAGTCTTCGCCAAGATCGAGCGTTTCAACCCAGGTGGCAGTATAAAAGATCGAAGCGGCCTCAATATGATCGCCGAGGCCCTGCGCAGCGGCGAGATAACGCCGGGGCGATCGGTCGTCGTGGAATCGAGCTCGGGAAACCTGGCCGTCGGACTCGCCCAGATATGCAGATACTTCGGGCTGCGTTTCATCTGCGTGATCGACGCCAAGACCACCGAACAGAACATGGCCATCCTCCGGGCCTACGGGGCCGAGGTAGAGGTGGTCGACGAAAGGGACCCCGCCACAGGAGAGTTCCTGCCCGTCAGATTGCGCAGGGTGCGCGAACTGGTGGAAAGCATTCCGCATGCGTACTCGCCCAACCAGTATGCGAACCTGTTCAATCCGAAGGCCCACGAAAGCACCATGCACGAGATAGTCGAAGCCCTCGACGGGCGGCTCGACTTCCTCTTCTGCTCGGTCAGCACCTTCGGCACGCTGCGCGGCTGCGCGGACTACATCCGCCGCGCCGGGCTGGCGACCAAGGTCGTGGCCGTCGACGCGGAGGGCAGCGCGATCTTCGGCCGGCCGCCCGCCAGGCGGCTCATCCCCGGCCACGGCGCGTCCGTACAGCCCGCCCTGATGGACCCGGAAGCGGCCGACGACGTGGTGCACGTCTCGGACCTCGACTGTGTCGTCTTCTGCCGGCGGCTGGTGGGGCGGGAAGCGATCCTGGCCGGCGGATCGTCCGGGGCCACGCTCGCCGCGGTGGAGAAAACGCTGCCGCGCATTCCGCGCGGGTCCGTCTCCGCCCTGATCTTCCCCGACGGGGGAGACCGCTACCTCAAGACCATCTATTCCGACGACTGGGTGCGCGAGAACTTCGGTGAAGTCTCGCACCTGTGGAAGGGTTGATCTGTCCCATGCTGGTAATCCGCCAGTCCGACGTGGAAAAGCTTCTCAGCGGAAAGGAGAAGGAACACATCGAGATGGTCCGGGCGACCTACGAGCTGCACGAGCAGGGCGCCACGACGGTCCCGCACTCCATCTTCCTCCGTTTCCCCGACCAGCCCGCCAACCGGATCATCGGACTCCCCTCGTACCGCGGCGGCGAGAACCCCGCCGCCGGGATCAAGTGGATTTCCTCGTTCCCCGGGAACATCCAGTCCGGCACCGCGCGGGCCAGCGCGGCGATGCTCCTCAACTCGCTGCGCACCGGTCACCCCGAGGCCCTGCTCGAAGGGTCTCTGATATCGGCCGCGCGTACCGCCGCCAGTGCGGCGCTCGCCGCCGAGATGCTCACCAGGGAAAACCGCCCCAAGGGGGTTTCCCTCATCGGCTGCGGTGTCATCAACCTGGAGATCCTGCGCTATCTCAAGGCCGCTCTCGACGGTCTCGAAGAAGTGACGATCCACGACAGCTCCCCGGTCCGCGCGGAGGAATTCGCCCGGCGCTGCGCGGAAATCCTTCCCGAGGCCCGCATTTCTCTCGTGGCGAGCCTCGACGACGCGCTGGCCGCGCAGTCCCTGGTCTCCTTCGCCACCTCGGCGGGCGAGCCCCACACCGACCTGACCGCGGCGGCGCCCGGCACGGTGGTCCTGCACGTCTCCCTGCGGGACATCGACCCCGAGACGCTCATCCAGGCGCACAACATCGTGGACGACGCGGACCACGTGTGCCGCGAGCGCACCTCGCTCCACCTCGCCGAGCAGATCACCGGGGGCCGCGCCTTCATCGACGCGTCCATCGGCCAGCTCATCGCCGGCACCCGGCAGTTCACCCCGTCGCCGAAGAAGGTCACCGTCTACTCGCCGTTCGGGCTCGGGGTCCTCGACCTCGCCCTGGCCGTCGACGTGCACCGCACCGCCCGCAGGCTCGGCCTGGGTGTGGAGATCACGGACTTCCTGTCCTGAGCCCCGCCCGCTTCCCCTTCCCGTTCCCGCGTACCACCCCCTTCGCATCGCACCGAGGAGAACCATGTCCAGCGAACTGAACGACACCGCCGTGTACCGCGTCGTGCTCAACGACGAGGAGCAGTACTCGATCTGGCAGGCCGGCCGGGCGCTGCCCGCCGGCTGGAGCGCCGAAGGCACCGAGGGCACCCGCGAGGAGTGCCTCGCCCGCATCAACGACGTGTGGACCGACATGCGTCCGCTGAGCCTGCGCCGCCGCCTGGAGAGCCAGAACTCCGCCGCCTGATCCGCCGCCCCGAGCGGGCCCTTCACCACCACTGAATTCCGAGTCGCACCTGGCGCCAGGTCATTCGAAGGAGCACCTGTTGAACGCCGCACAGTTGCCGGGGACCCCCCTGAGCGGAACTGTCCCTCCCACCCTGCCCGTGCTCGTCGCACAGCAGGCCGCCCGCACTCCCGACGCGACTGCCGTCATCGACGGTGCCCGCACGCTGACCTACCGGGAGCTGGATCTCGCCGCCGACCGCACGGCGCGCTTCCTGCGCTCGGCCGGCGCCGTTCCCGGCTCCCCGGTCGGCGTGTGCCTGGGCCGGGGCATCGACCTGGTCGTCACCCTCCTGGGGGTGTGGAAGGCAGGGGCCGGCTACCTGCCCCTGGACCCCGGACACCCCCGGGAGCGGCTGGAATCCCTCGTCCTGGAGTGCGGCGCCACCCTGGTGGTCACCGAGCAGGAGCTGACCGGCCTGCCGGCGGCGGGCGTCCGCGCCGTGTCGCCGCAGGACATACGGGACCGGGCCAAAGCTCCCTCGGAGACGGCCGCCCCCGCTGTCACCGTCGATCCCCTGAGCGTGGCGTACACGATCTTCACCTCGGGATCGACGGGACGGCCCAAGGGGGTGCAGGTCACCCACGCCGGCATCGCCAACCGGGTGACCTGGGCCGTGCGCACGCAGAAGCTGACCGCCGACGACCGCGTCCTGTTCAAGACCTCGATCGGTTTCGACGCGGCCGGCTGGGAGATCTTCGCCCCGCTGATCAGCGGCGGAAGCGTCGTCACCGCCCCGGACGGCACCGAGCGGGACGCCGCGGCGTTGCTGAAGGCGGTCGCCGACGGCGGTGCCACCGTCCTGCAGGTCGTCCCCTCCGTCCTCAGACTGCTGGTCGAGGAGGACGGCTGGGCCGGCTGCCACGCGCTGCGCCTGCTCTTCTCGGCCGGTGAGCCGCTGCACGCCGAACTCGTCGAGCGGCTGCGCGAGCGGGCCGGCCGGCGGGTCGGCGTGTGGAACACCTACGGGCCCACCGAGTGCTCCATCGACATCACCGCCCACCGCGTGGACCCGGAGCAGAAGTCCGGCCCCGTGCCGATCGGCCGCGCCCTCAGCAACATGCGTGTGCTGGTGATGGGCCCCGACGGCACCCCGGTGCCCAAGGGCGTCACCGGAGAGCTGTACGCGGACGGGGTCGGCCTGGCCCAGGGGTACGCGGGCCGCCCGGACCTCACCGCGGAGCAGTTCGTCCCGAACCCGTACGGCGCCCCCGGCTCCCGGCTGTACCGCACCGGCGACCTGGTGCGCTGGAACGCCGAGGGCGTACTGGAGTACCAGGGCCGGGCCGACGCCCAGCTCAAGGTCAACGGCGTGCGCATCGAGCCGGGCGAGATCGAGGCCGCGCTCACCTCCCACCCGGACGTGAGCGGCGCGGTCGTCTTCGCCTTCGCGGCGGGCGACGGCGGCAAGCGGATCGGTGCCGCGCTCACGACCCGCGTCCCCCTCGACCCCACCGCGCTGCGCCGCCACCTCCGGCAGCGGCTGCCCGACACCCATGTCCCCTCGCTCTTCCACAGCGTCGACGTCTTCCCCCTGACTCCCAACGGCAAGGTGGACCGGGCCGCGCTCGCCGCCGCCGTGGACGAGACCGGCGCCGCGGCGGGTCAAGGCGGCTACGTCGCCCCCCGCACCAGCGCCGAGGAGCAGGTCGCCGAGGTGTGGGCCGCTCTGCTGGGCCGGGAGAAGGTCGGCGCGACCGACGACTTCTTCGCCCTCGGCGGCACGTCCCTCCAGCTCACCAGGCTGGCGGCCAGGCTCCGCGCCTCGGGCGTCTCGATCTCGATGCGCGGCCTGTTCAGCGCCACCACGGTGGAGGCCCAGGCCAGGCTGATCGACGCGCCGTCCGACGGCGCGCGGCCGATACCGGCCGTGTCCAGGTCCGGCGCCCTGCCGCTGTCCTCCGGGCAGCGCAGGCTGTGGTTCCTCGACCGTCTGAACCCCGGCAGCCGCGAATGGGTCGCCCCCCTGATCCTGCGGCTGCCGGCCGCCACACCGGTGGACGTCCTGCGGTCCGCGCTCACCGCGCTCGGCGCCCGCCACGAGGCGCTGCGCACCCGCTACCTGGACGACGGGGGCGAGCCCCGCCAGGTCGTCGGGGACGCCGGGCCGGTCGAGCTGCGGGTCGTCGACACCGGACGCGACGGCCTGGCCACGTACTTCGAGGAGCAGTTCGCCCGCGGTTTCGACCTGGCGACCGGTCCGCTGTGGCGCGCCCTGCTGGCCAGGGTCCCCGGCGAGGACCACGTCCTGCTCGTCACCATGCACCACATCGCCTGTGACGGCTGGTCCACCGTCGTCCTGGAGCGCGAGCTGCGGGAGCTGTGCGCCGCCGGGCTCGCGGGCCGCGAGCCCTCGCTGCCGGCGACCGGCATCCAGTACGCCGACTACGCGTCCTGGCAGAGCTCCCGGCTGACCGAGGAGTTCACGGCCGCGGAGCTCGCGCACTGGCGCACCGCCCTGGACGGCATCGCCCCGCTGGAGCTGCCCACGGACCGCCCCCGTCCGCCCGAGCGCGACCCGCGCGGCGCGGTCGTCCCGGTCCGGGTGGAGCCGGAGCTCGTGGCGAAGGTGGAGGAGCTGGGCCGCAGGCACGGCGCCACACCGTTCATGACCCTGCTGACCGCCTTCGCCTCGGTACTGGCCAGGCAGAGCGGGCAGTGGGACGTTCCGGTCGGCACCCCGGTCGCGGGCCGGACCCGCCCGGAGGTCGCGAACACGGTCGGCTTCTTCCTCAACTCCCTGGTGGTGCGCTGCCCGCTGGAGGGCGATCCCACCTTCGCCGAGGCGCTGGGGCGGGTGCGTGCCGCGTCCGTGGCCGCGTTCGCGCACCAGGAGCTGCCGTTCGACCGGCTGGTCGACGAGTTGCAGCCCGAGCGCGACATGTCCCGTACGCCGCTCTACCAGGTCGCCTTCGACATGCACAGCGAGGGCGTCACCAGCGTCGCCACCGACGCGGCGGACCTGCGGGCGTTCGCCGAGGCGTGGACGGTCGCCAAGACGGACCTCTCCGTCTTCATCGGGCGGTCGGCGGACGGGTCGCTCGAAGGCGTCTTCGAGTACGCGACCTCGCTCTTCGACGCGTCGACCGTGGTCCGCGTGAAGGAGCAGTTCATCCGCTTCCTGGAGGAGGTCACGGCCGACCCGGCCGCCCGGCTCTCCTCGGTCGCGCTCCTGCCGGCCGACGAGCGGCAGCGCTTGCTGGACCTGGGGACGGGCGAGGCGGCCGACTTCACGGACGCGTCCGTGCTCCGCCGCTTCGAGGAGCAGGCCCGCCGCAGCCCGGACGCGCCCGCGATCGGCTTCGCCGACGCCGCGGTGACGTACAGCCAGCTGGACGTGCGGGCCAACCAGATGGCCCACCACCTCAAGGCGGCGGGCGTCGGTCCGCAGTCGGTGGTCGGTGTCCTGCTGGACCGCGGGCCGAATCTGCTCGCGAGCCTGCTCGGGGTGTGGAAGGCCGGCGCGGCCTACGTGCCGATCGACCCCTCCTACCCGGCCGAGCGCATCGCGGCCATGCTCACCACCTCGGGCGCCGTGCTCACGGTCACCGAGGAGGCGTACGAGGACCGCTTCGGCGGCGTCGGCACGGTCCTGGTGGACCGCGACCGGCCCGTGCTGGACGAACGGCCGCGGACCGCTCCGGAGCGCACCGAGGACGGTGACGCGCTGGCGTATGTGATCTTCACTTCCGGTTCGACCGGCCGCCCCAAGGGCGTGGCCGTCACCCACCGGGG